>SHMW01000002.1:54284-131187 GCA_008080735.1 Promethearchaeota archaeon | reverse complement strand
CTCCAAAATCCCCATCACAAGGAGCACCTCCCGCTCCGAATTCATATTCAACACAATCCTCTATGGGACAAGAACCTGTAATGCAAGAGGTCGAGCCAGAACCTTATCCAAACCGAATTGACCCTAATATACTCGCAGAACAGAAAAACGGAATTATTGTCCAACCCGTTGTATCTTCCAAAATAGAAGGGGGTCGTATTCAATTAAGTCCTAATAACTTACAAAAACTCGGACTTGGCCAAGGCATGCTCATTGCATGGGAAGATCCCCTTACTAGGTCAAATGGTTCTGCCCGTATAGACCAAGCACAGATAAATGATAATCAGATTCGAATTAGCCAAGATACGAAAGAAGATACAAATATCCAATCCGATCAAATCGTACTCTTCTCGACAGAACCTCCGATTCAAAAAACAGAGAGTCTTATTTTAGAGGTAGATTCTCGTCCAGGGTTAGAAGGATATTGTTTGGTTAGTCCGAGGACGCAGCACAGTCTATCCCTTCAAAAGGATGATGTTATAGCGTTTGAAGATGAATTAACAGGCGCGATGGGCGCCGGTAAAGTAGATATTTCTGAAACCATTTCGGATAATGTGGTGGTAATTGATAGCGAGATATTGGAAGCTTCGGGAATAGGTAGTTTTGAAGTGGAAGTATCAAAAAATCGTCGACAGATTATTCCCCTCCAGAGTGTGTCATTAGGAATTTCTCCCATCTCTGGAGAAAATATGTGGGAAATTGTAAGCACCGCGAGACAAAATATTGGACAGCTTAAAGAATGGCTTTCTAAATACATCATCTTTAAGGGAATCAAATTACGATGGAAAGCCGTAAATATCGCATGTTCAATCCTCAGCTGTGTGCCAGACTTGACTGGCGATGTGCTTGCTGAAATCACACCAAATAGCGCATTAACTCTCTCGCCCCAAGGATTAATTCCGTTCAATGCTATACTCATTCTTGATATCAGTCGTTCGATGATGGCAAGAGATGTATTGGTAACGAATATCGCCCCCGCGATTGAAGGAATTAAAGCAGCCATGGAAAGTCGAGAAATCCAAGAATTTCTTAAAAAATTTAAAGAAGGTGTTAATATTCCACGTAGAATCTCCGCTGCATTTGCTGCTGTCCTATTTCTCAGTGAAAAAGTTGGGAGAGGATTCGGAGAGAAAGTATCAGTAATACGATTCGCCGATGAGTCCCAAATTCTTCCATTTGGAGGGAGTTTCTATATGGACTCTGCGAGCGGTAAAAAAGGTGTTTTAGAGGATGCTGCTCGAATGATAGTTGATAGGATCGGCAATGCGTACGGCCAAGCAACCAATATGGGGAGTGCGATGATTAAAGCAAAGACCGTTCTGGATGAATTCAATCAAATGAACCCAGACCAGCCCACCATGATTGTTCTGCTTACAGATGGAGTCCCTACTGATGGAGATGCATTCTTTAAAGCTATCCAGCAATTTGCCGAAAATCCAAATGTTGTAATTTATATAGTTGGACTTGGAAATCCCGATGATGAATTGATGAATAGGGCCGCCCAACTATGCGGAGGAGAATATTTCAAGCCTGATGATGCCGGTGAATTATTGGTATGGTATTCTAAACGGGCTCGAGACCTCTCAGTGAAATTAAAAGCAACCAAACATTAACTTCCACTTTATTCTTTTTCTATTATTATACTATTCCTCAATCGAATTTTTTTTCTCTGATTTAGTTATCCATTGAAAAATTTCCATATCTTCAAAAATCGTATCAAATCTCAATAAACTCTGATGGAAATATATTATAATCAGACCTTTTAAGCGTATAGATTTATATGTGTTTTGTTCATTTAATGTTAATAATTGAATTCCCATTATTTACCCATAGTATGAAAGAAGTGAAAATAGTATCATTAGATGATCGCGGTCGAGTTGTTATCCCTCAAATCATACGTGAAAGCTTGGGACTTACCACTAATTCTCAAGTTATGATGACGGCAGATAGTGAGACCAAGGAAATCAAAATTACTCCCGTGGGATTAGATGAAGAGAGAAAGCCAATTAAATTAAGAATTACTATGGAAGATGCACCTGGCTCATTAGCTAAAATCGCCAGCACTTTTGGAAGTTTAGGGATATCATTAATGTACGGGGAATCAGTTATCATAGAAAAGGAAAAGAAAGCCATGTGGACAGTAATCAGCCCAACCCCGGATATATCTTTAGATAAGCTTGAACAAAAACTAAAAGATGAGGGCGATGCTCTTAAGGTTGAAGTTGTTCCATTATAAGATGTAGCCCCCCAATATTTCTATTCTTCACATTTTTATCTATTTCGTAATTTCATAGAAAATATGAATATAGGAAGCATACTCTAAATTTAAAAGGAGAAGCTACAATTATATTTATAAGATAAATCTTTATTATGATAATAAGATAAAATGAGTTAACGAAGTCTCATGGCAAAAAAGAAAAGTGATAGAAAGGAAAAGGAAGATTCACTAGACAGCGCGTTAAAATCTACAAAAAAAACGGAAAATGATTTGCAGAATTTTATCAGTGCTTTACAATCGGGGAAAGGGTTTTACAAAAAAAAGGAAAAAAAAGTTGAAAAAGATGAGGTGATTGAACCTCAATTATCATACGTGAAAAAAGAAGAGAAAGAAGAGGAATCTAGTGAACAAGAATTAGAAGTAAAGCCTCCAAAACCCCCTTCTTCCGTAAAAGAAACCCCCAGTTTTGTTAAAGAGGGAAAAAGCAAGTATAAAGGAGAAGATGTCTATGAGAAACTAGGGGAATTCTTCGAGAAATTATTCAATGGAAATCAAGAGCGTTATAATCAATGGGAAAATTCTATTTCTGCGCTATTATCATTACTGCGAAAAATGCGTAAAATAACCAAAAAAAACACAGAAGCTCTAACACAAGAAATCAATAAAGCCTATGAAAAAATTCGTAAGAATTTAGACCAATTCAAGCTAAAAAGAGATGAGATTGAGAAAATTGCTGAAGTTGATATTCAAGGAATGTCTAGAGAATTCAGAAAAGTATTAGGATTATTAGAACTCCAAGTGAAGGAATATCAACTTAAGCGGATGACCGATGAAATATTTCATTAATCTTACTATCATTTTAACTATATAATTATTCTACATTTTACATTTTACTCTTAAGAAAAATGTCGTCTGCAGAACAAACATATTTAAGACCATTAATAGCTGATTTTGGTTCTTCAACGTTTAGATTTGGATGGGCAGGCGGAGATTTTCCCGAGATACTTACTCCAAGCATTTATGTTGATGCGTCCGATTATATCTTTGATTCAGATGTAGTAAACGGATTAGAAGAGATTTTTATCGGCGATAACCGACAGGAGTATTTGTTCGGGGATAATGCCTTAAAATATCAAAATATTTTAAAAATTCATGAATTTATCAAGGAAGAAAATTATAATATTCTCGAAAAATATTTCCTTTTTCACTATGAGAAGTTGAACATACCTGATGAATACAGATTCATGCAACCAATCATTATTATAAGCCCGTTTAATTTGACGGATATAATTAAGGCCAAATTAAAAAATATTTTTTTTGAAAAATTCGAGTTTCCATTTTTACTTTTCCTTCCCGATGATAAAGCAATACTCTCAACTTTGAGAAAATCAGATGGTGTTATTATTAATATGGGCGAAAATAATACCTATATCTCCTCCATTTATCATGGCTTTACTAACATTATGGCGAGAGATGTTTTTCCGATTGCGGGTGAAGAACTTACAAATTATTTTCTTAATATGATCTTGAAAGGAAGGGCCTCCAGCAGAAATTTTTATCTGGATTATTGGCTTGCAAAAGAGATAAAAGAAAAAATGTCGATATGCGTACAAAACCCGAAAAAAGAGAAAGAAAGGATCAAAGAGGGGCTGACAAAATATAATAGGGTAGTGAAATTGCCCGATAATTCCAAATTAAAAATAAATTATGAGAGATTTATGATAAGTGAACCTCTTTTTGATCCCAAACTTGTGCATATTGATTATATGTCTCTTCCAGAAGTAATCGCAAAAATCGTCCGTTTTTGGGACAGAGAAAATTGGGCAGACCTACTATCGAATGTTATCCTCTCGGGAGGGGGGAGTCTTATACCTGGACTCAAAGACAGACTACAATTTGAACTTAGAAAGCATTTTTCTGATAAATTAAAAGACCAGATAAAAGTTTTTGCAGCTTCAGGGAGGGAAAATATGGCATGGATCGGCGGTAGTGTTTTGTTTGGTCGTGATAAATTGGAAGGGTGGATTAAGAACCCCCGATTAGAAGAAGGATCAATAGAGCAAGGGGAGTGTGATTAAAGATGAGTATAAATGTAGATAAAAAACGTAAATTCCTTAGCGAATTTCAAGACCGGGTGATACAGGCTCGACGATTACTTCAATCGGGAAATCATCACTGGGCTTCGAAATTACTTCAAGATTTATATTTCGATATTGAAACTAAGGAATGGTTGAATGCTCAAAAAAAGCATCAATTAATTCTGGTCTTATCAAATTCATATTGGATATATGTCAACTCCTTAAAGCAGAAAAATAAGGAAGAGATGGATCTAATCAAATATGTGGATGCGTATAAAAGATTCTTCTCCTTTCTCACAAAATTGGAAGATTTTAATCTTTTTGAAAAATTCGCGACTAAATTACTCCAAACTTTCATTGAAATGGAAGATTTATCCATCGATGGAATAACTCAGTTCATCAACTCATTCTCAATAAAGGTGATAGAGCAGCGAGAATATTCAAAGCTCATTGAGTTGCAAATCCTTTTAATGTATTTAAGAAAGTCTGTGATTCCCACCGATTATTTCAGGAGTGCAATGGAATACTTGGGAAGAATTATATATAAATTAGAACCTGGAAAACGAGCCTTATTTTTGTATGTGATTTTAGAAAATGTTAACATAAAATTTGAGCTCCTCGAAGATTCAGAAGAATTCATACACACAATGAATAAGATTCTCGTGAACAGAATTCCTAATTACTTACGGGATACTTTTAGTAATCTAAGCAGAATTAAGATTAACCAAGGGACTTTTAATTCGATTAAGGAAGATCTTATTTGGTTAATTCAATATTTAAACAATATTGGAGAAGCTTTCTGGATTATCATCATCATTCGCGCATTATTCAATATAACGAAGAATTTCCAATCTTTTGGAGACGCAATCGTTCTCACCAGACAATTTATTGAATACTCTATTAATCGAAATAATTTTATGATAGCATTTGAGATCTACAATTTTTTAGAAGATTTATTTATGCTGAAGTCTGATTTAAGCTACGATAATGTATCTATTGAGCTTTGGGCAGAAGCATGTAAGAAATTTGTTAATATGAAAGAAAAAAAATATCTTTTACAATCCATAGAAAAATTAACCAATCATTTAACTACTCCTCAAAAACCCTCACAAATTTTCCATTATTTTTACACTTGCAACTACTTATGGAAATTTAAAACTATGTTCTTCTCATTGGAAAAGCGCGACTTTTGGAGGATGATCTTTTATCGTGCTCTGTATGAGCAAGACGATCTAGAATTGGCAAGAAGCATTATTCCCCACTTAGGAAAACGTATACGACCTCTCTTAGAAGATCTAGAAAAGATTTATGAAGAAACTAAGGAATTAAAAAACCAGATATATCTTTTGGATGAGAAAGAGCAATATGCATTTTATGAGAAGGATTTTGATATTAAAAATATAATAATTAGAATTCGATCTTCGGGAGAAATGTCATATAGAATCCTTTCACTAAAAAATGACACTCTTGAAGGAAACATTGAAAATGAATTCTGGAATGATATGCACATCCTTGATATTTACAATGAGATGTTCTCAAATGAGAAGCAAAAAGAATATGACTTTAATTTGAGAGATTTTGGAAAAGTTTTGTTTCTCTTATTACCTAAGCTCATCAGAGATTTCTTTACTCAATTTAAAGTAAGGAGTCTTGATTATATCCCACATGTCTATTTCATTCTTGATCATATGACAATTCCATTTGAATTAATCTACGATGGAAATTTCTTTCTCTTGAAATATTCTAGTGGATATAATATTGGAGAACCTCCTATAGGAGGATTTGATTTTACGTATAAAGAACAAGAATCAAGTTCGAAAGAAGAATCAACCAATGGTCAATATAAAGCGCTCATAATCGACTCAATAAATACATTAGGACCGAAAAAATGGAATGAAGATTTAAAAGGAAAGGAATTATTATTCCCGTTTCCAGCTGGAGCGAATGAATTAGATTTTATAACCCGATTTCTAAGCCAGCGAACGGAAATTGAATCCTTGGATATTCTTTCGGGAAGAGAAAGTACACATAGTAAAATTTTAGAAAATATCTCTTCGGATAATCACCATATTATATATATTATCGGAAACATTTTTTACTCCGAATTAAATCCTCAAAATTCCTACTTCCTCACTAATGATAGGAACATTGTAAAATTTTCAGATATTTTTGAAGCTTTGAAAGAAAACAACAAAACTAGACCAATAATATTCTTTAATACACAACTTTATGATAACGAGGGAAATCATATTGAAGATGAATTACGGAGTTTTGGTGAAATTATTTCGAACTTCATGACCAATAATATTTCTGGGATTATTAGCAGAAATTATGCAATATTTAATGATGAATCGAAAAAGATAATCGCTAATTTCTTTTCGAACTTATTTGACCATAAATCTTTAGGTGTGGCACTTTTAAAATCTCGGCAAAAATGCATCGCAGACAGGACCACAAAATTTTTAGAAGAAAAAATTTCAAAATCCAAGCAAAGTGATGAAGATCAGCATATTAATATCGAAAACAGCCAAACGATAAGTAGTTTCATATTATATGGAGAACCTTGGAACAAAATGGATTCAAAATAATAATTTAAATACAAAATGCAAAATTAAATGAAATAATATTAAATATCAACAAAAATACTACATTTATATCATAATTAGTGATAAAAGAAGTGAATTAAATTGTCAGATGACAGATTAATTGAATTACGGGTTGAAAACCGAAGGCTAAAAAATGAAGTTGAACAATTAGAGAACAAGATTTTATCGTTAGTTGGAAACGTGGAAATTGAAATATCAGGTGGTCCAGATAGTAAAAATAGGATTAATGACGAATTGTTGAATCTATTTACCAACACGGAAGGTCAACTAAGTATTTTAAGCTCAAAAATCGATAGATTTTATACAAATGAACTTAAAAATTTAGCTGTTAAAGAAATAAATATTAGAGTAGTCACAAGTGAACGTGGTAATATTCCAACGGATTATGTTGAATTTTATGATGAAATAAAAAATGAACGAAAAATAAATGTTGTTAATAATCCAAATGTCGTCTCTCTCCTCGTGTTTAATGATCAAGAGGCAATCTATGCTAGCGGGTCTTTGGATAGGAAAGAATTAGAGGAGTCTTATCTGCTTTTAACAAAAATACGACAAAAGTCGATTTTGGATAAGATTTCTGAATTTTATAACTTATTCCTCCCCTCATTTATGAGATAATAATTCATCCCGATTAAAGCATGAGTTAACCACTCACTTTTCTTTAATAATTATTTTATTATTTAAAATTTAATATAGATATAATTAAGATGCATTTATATAATGCAGAAATAATGAAAGGAGAATATCAACAACGTTCATTATAAGGGTGCATATTGCCTAATGTCTGAATATATTAAGGATATTGATGTTAAAGCTTCTACGATATTGGAAAATAATATCCAAGAAGACATCGCACAAAATAACCTGAACATAAAATATTTTTATATATGCCCAAGTATTCCAGAGTATCAGCATCAATGGTTATGGGATTCGTGTTTTCATATAATAGTTAATAGCCACCTTAATATTGAATATGCTAAAAAAGAATTTGAGACCCTTTTGAAGCTTCAAGAGGATAATGGATTTTTGCCACATATATATTATTGGAAAGGAAATATTACTCAGATCGATCAATTAGTTAGAAAATATTACAAATTCTTATCTAAGAGTTCTATAACACAAACTCCTATTCTCGCTGATGCATTATGCTCGATTTATAGAGCGGAAAAGAATATAGAATATATCCGCACATATATCGGAGCGGTACGAGATTTCTATGATTTCTTGTATACTACAAGAAGGAATCCGGTTGATCCAATCTCATTATTAAATATCATTCATGTATGGGAATCGGGAATTGATAATTCACCACTCTATGATGCACCACTCAATATTGACACTTCAAAGGAAAAACTTCCATCTCAATGGATGAAAGCTTTACTAGAACAATTGAATATTTTGAATCTTTGTGAATGGAATATGGAGAAAATTTTTGAAATGAATTTTTTTCTATTTAAAGATATCCTTTTTAATTGTACTTTTATCGAAGGTTATAGACTCCTTGCGGAATTATATGACCAGCTTGAAGAAAAAGGGGAAGCGGAAACATGCATTAAAAGAGCTGATGAAATGGAAACTATCTTGATACGAGAATTCTGGGATAAAGAAGAGGGTTTATTTTTCGGGACATATGGAAATGAGAATAAAATTAACAAAGTTAAAACATCCCTTTCGCTAATTCCCCTAATTTTAACGAACCTACCAAACAATATTGCTGCAACCTTAGTGTTCGATCATTTACTGAATGAGGAGGAATTTTGGTCTGATTTTCCTATCCCCTCTGTTGCATTAGACGAGCCCACTTTTTCCGATCAAGAAACGGGATTATTATGGAGGGGTCCCAGCTGGATTAATATTAATTGGTTCATTATCAAGGGTTTGAAAAAACATGGTTTCGAAAATGTTGCACTCCAATTAGCTCAGAGAACTTTCGATTTAATAGAAAAGTCTGGGTTTTCTGAATATTACCATCCTCAAACTGGAGAAGCTATGGGAGCGAGGGATTTTGGGTGGTCCACATTAGTAATCGATATTAAAAAACAACTCTTTGATTTTGATCTCGATTTCATATTTGATAAAGAATGGACAAGAATCAAACGATTACCGGGATTTTAAAAGATGCCTGTTGAAGAAACCTTAAATCCAAAGAGAATTGTCGACGTTTTTGGGCAAAATTCTGCTTTTTATAAAAAATTATCCCAATTCATCCAGAAAGTCAAGGAAAATAATACTAAGGTATTTGATAAGAAATATGAAGAATGGAAATCCATTTTTTCGTCAATATATAATATTGAATGTAACGAAAACTTATTTCTTAAGCACTGTTATTACTGTACGACATTATTCATTTTTTTAGTAGTTCGCATTTCCATAAAAAAAGGAGCAGACGTGAAAGAAGCATATAAAACCTATATATCAAAAAATTATGACAAGCTTTCCTCACCGATACTTCAGACTTTTGAATGGGTAAATATTGACCAAGAAACTTTCCATCAAATTTACCGTCTACTATTCAAGGCTCATATCGAGAAAGAAGATTTATTTCATTATTATTATCAAGATATTATTCGATCTTCTATTAGGCATTCTACAGGTGAGTTTTATACACCTTCAAATTTAGTTAAAAAGATGGTAAAGAATAGCTATGAATTTGGGATGAAAATATTAGATCCTGCGTGTGGTTCGGGTAATTTTATTATGGAAATTATCTCAAGAATAATAGAATCACATAAATCTGATGGTTTGAAATACCAAGCGATAGAGAATATATTTGGATTTGATATTAATCCTTTAGCAATTTTTACTCTAAAGATCAATGCGTTGATAATTTTAGACGAATATATGCCCAATATCAATATGAAAAAATTAAAATTAAATTTCCATTATATAGATTCATTATTTCCTCAAAATAATGAATTTAAAAAGCTTAAACTAAATCAGGACGAGTTACTGAATTCCTTCGATCTAATTATAGGAAATCCACCCTGGTTAACCTACAAGGACCTTAAAGAGAAAACTTATCAAGAAAAAATTCGAAATTTAGCAGAAAAATTAAATATCAAACCCAAAAGTCAATATATTACTCATATTGAACTTGCGGCGATATTTTTCTATGCAATCCCAACAATCTTTTCAAAGTCAAACGGAATTATTTTTTTTGTAGCTACAAAATCGTTAATTAATGGAGATCATTGTAAAAAATTCAGAGCATTTTGGAAATTTGAAAATATTGAGATATGGGATTTTTCTAATAATTCTTGCTTTAATATAGATCATATTTGTCTTAAAGCCCAATATACCGGAAATAAAACGAAAGATATCCAGCAAAAATATCCCATTTTGGCTAAAATTTTTGATGAAAATTTAAACATTACAAAAGAAACGGAATATTCTTCTTTAAAAATTGAAAAAGACGGCGCCTTAGTAATATTACCTAAGAAGGATATAGAATATTTGTCAAATATACAATACAGTCAATATAAAAAAAGATTTTATCAAGGGGCGACTTTAGTTCCGAGGAATCTCGTGTTCTTTGAAATAAATAGTGAAGAAAATAATATATTGTCTATATCTTCCAGTAAGGACATTCTCTCTCGATCTAAAAAAAAGTGGAGATTCCAATTCAAAAATAAAAAAATAGAAAAAGATTTTCGATTTAAAACGTTCCTAAATAAAGATCTTGTACCATTCTTCCTAAAACGGTTGAGAGATGTCTTTTTGCCTATTGATAAAGAAAATTACAAATTCAAAACAGAATATTTGAAATCAAATCCTCTTGCGTATGATTTTTATAAAAAAATGAATCATATTTATGAAGAGCGAAAAAAATCCACCAGTGATATAGAAACGTTATTTTCTAATCTGAATTATTGGAATAAACTAACCAAGCAAACGAACACCTCCCCTTACCTTGTAGTGTATAATGCAAGCGGTTCTTATTTAAAATCTGCCGTAATTGAACAGTTTGAACAAAAAATAATCGTAGATTCTGAGAATTATTATTATTCTACTGAGCAGAAGAATGAAGCGTATTATCTTACAGCCATATTCAACACTCCTTTAATCACAAAATATATTAAGTTAATAAAAAGCTCTCGACATATCCATAAACGTCCTTTTTCTTTCCCAATCCCTTTCTATGATGAAAAGAACAAAGATCATTACAAACTGGCTCAAAAAGGCAAAAAATATACCTCCTATGTACATGATTTGGTATATAATAATCCAAAAATTACATCTCAGAAAATCCGTCTAATTCTTAATAAAAATTTGCTAAAATTAGACCCGCTAACGAAAAAAGTAGTCTTTGAATAAAATAAAAAAAGAGCTAATCAATTTAATCACGATAGTTTTTATATTTCTATTTCCTATAAAGATCGGATTCTTATGCCCGATAGAGGTGTATTTATCAGAGGTATTTATAGCACCGCATTGACTAAACTTTTTATGGATTTAGATTATAAGATTGTTTTTCCGAGTCCACAAATCCGAGATCGTTTTGGTATACCTTATCAAAATAATTTACTCTCTAAGGATATTACTATAAATGATAGAGATGATAAACAAGGAATTTCTATCAAGATAAAAAAGGAATTTTATAATGAACTTTCACAAAGTGATTTCGAAATGTTTCCTTTAACATTAGAAAAGGAACCTTATCTGATTAGGTTAAATTCTAATTTCAATGTTAATGATATTTATGGGGGGGAAGTGATAAAATCCAATAAAGAAAAGAATTATAGTCTTGTAAAATTGGCGGATGAAGATAATAAAGAGCGTTCTAAATTTTCTACTAATTTAGGATATTTTGATTCTTTCATGAAAAAGGGAATAAAAAGGATTTTTCAAGTTAGAAGGGAAGATTTTAGTTCACATGCGGCAGAATTGGTAGAAGGTTATACTTTACCAGGAGATTTTCTTGTTCTTCTACCGGAAGCGGATAAGGTATTCATCAGTAAAAAAATATATGATTCACAAGAGAGAAAAAGATTAAATGAACTAGGGAATACTCTCTTAGAAGAGAAGGATTTTGGAATAATATGTCGCACTGCAGCAAAGTTCGCAAAAAAAGAGGATATAGAGAGGGAATTAAATGAATTGGAAAATTCACACCAGAAAATTCTTAAATTAATCTCAAAAATGCAAGATACACCTGGAATAATATTCTCAATATCAAAATCAATAAATTTATTATTTTCCGCTCCATTCAAAAAAAAATTAGATAAGATTAGAAGTAAAGTAATAAGCACAATTCACAACCATCATACAATTAAATCATTATCAACTATTAAAAGAAGAATGGGTAAGTATAGTGCTGATGATACGGAATTTTTAGATTATACTGAAGATTTGGTTGAATCCATTAAAAGATTGGATAAGGAAAAGATTGAAACATTTTATTTAGAGAATTACTTTGAACGTATTCAAGAAGGTAAGTGGATGAGAATAAATCATCAAAAGCTATCTGGGAAAAATTTTCATTTAAGAGGGGGAAAAATCAAATCATTCAAGAAAATGAAAGATTCTCACATAGAAATCGAATTACGTCGGGAATTTGAATCAGGAGGTAAATATGATGGGTTAGATATTCCCATTGGGGATGGTGATTTTGCTTTAAGTACATATAAAGAAGGTCAATGGTATTATTTAAATGAATATTATTCTAATGAAGGAAAATTAAAGGGGAAATATATTAATTTCAATACCCCCATAGAGATATCAAATCGATCCATAAATTATATTGATCTTGAGGTTGATGTTATAGAAAAGAGTGGAGAAAAAATGAGAATAATAGATTTAGAAGAGTTTGAACAATTATTTGAATTAAACCTAATCTCTCAGGTGCTTTATGAGAAAATAAAAAACCTTTTAGATAATCTTGGATCAAACCATTATTTTTCCTAATTCAAGTCTTGATTTCGTCTTGATTTCTCAAGACCAATAGTTTTATTAACTATAAGAAGATAATATGCTAATATTAAATACCATTACATTTTGAAAAAAATTATAAAGAAAATTCAAAAATAGCGCAGAGAGATAAAAAATGAGTTTAAGTCCAGTCGTACAAATAAACGCGATAATTATGTTGATTGCGGTCGTGTTTGTTATTTTGCTCGCTTCTCATACCTTAATTCGCGCATTTCAAACAAAAGAAAAAACCTTATATTTGGTATTTATCACACTTAGTCTTGCTATTACCCCTTGGTTACCAGGAGTAATTGATTATTTAAGTTGGTTAATTACTCAAGAATTGGTGCTAAATGATGCTGCTTATATTTTAATTGGTTCCACACTATATCCTATTGCGTTTTTAAGTTGGTTATATATTTATCTTGATTTAGTATATCAAAAAAGAAGAAATCAGATTATTGTGATTACGGGGATTTTTATAATAATATCTGATATACTTATCATATATACCCTTTTCTTACCAACTGGAACTCCCGTCAAAGAATTATTACCAGTAGTAAATCAAACTGAATTGGATCATTATTATCAGGGATTTATCCTTATTGTTGCGATACTTATTAGCATTGCTGTAATAATTACAGGTATTCATCTTGGAAGAAGGGCCTTAGAATCAGACCAAAGGGATCTTAAATGGCGTGGACGATTTTTAATAATTGGGTTTTCACTCTATATATTTGCTATTGTAGATAGTATCATTACAGATCAATACCTTCTTATCCCCGTTAGGATTTGCATTATGGCTTTATTCCTCTTTCTTTATCTGGGATTGGCATTACCAAAATGGATACGGAACAAATTAGAATAACTTAATAACCAAAAATTTGGGAATAAATAGTAATTATAGCTGAATTAGAAAGAAAATATAGGGTTAAAGAAAAGGATTTTTTTCATTTATTATTTTTTCTTGGTATTCTTTTAGAGTAAGGGGACATAAATTATTATCTGTGGCTTCTTTTTTTAACATTCTTATAATTTGAGCGAGATCTATTCCCGCGGGACACCAATTCGTACAATTTTCGCAACCACTACACAGAAACAAGCCATCTTTCACAGCTGCTTCAATTCCATTATGGATGTAATCTCGGATGATCATTGGACCTCCGATCCCATATTTTGACGCATAGAGATTACCAAATGCACGAAATGCGGTACATAGATATATACAGCTCTTACATGAAATACATTTAAGAAAATCTTTATATGGCATATCTTCTTCTTTTGCTCTTATCCTCCAATCATCAACAAAAATGACCACAACTTCTTTCGCACCATACATCCCTTGTACTTGTTTCCCTTGGATATCAGAAGTATTAGATGGGCCAGAAATAAGAGATATGTATCTAAAAGACACATTATTTATCCGCTCTTGTATTTTCGTTATAATCAAAGCATCTATTATCGTGGGCACAATTTTAGTAATGCCGCATACAACTATATGCGTATCCACTGCCCTTGTCAAAAGACTTATATTTCCTTCATTTTCACCCAGAAAAATCGTTCCATCGTCGGCAGAGATTGCATTGGCAGAAGTTAAAGAAATTTTTACTTTATTTAGCAATTCTTTCCTAAAATTTTCCCTATAATAATCTACTATTGCTTGTGCATTTGGTTCTAATTCTACTCCATGTTTTTCTTTTATTTTTTGAACTATTTCTTCTTCCTTAAAATGTGCTCCGGGTCCTAATTGATATGTGGGGTGGTCATATTCCATTAATTCCAAGATAATATCACCCATATCTGTCTCAATGAGTTCAATTCCCTCCTCCTCTAAAAATTCAATTAATCCAATATCTTTAGCTTCATTGGATTTAGACTTAAACAATACTCGTGTGCCTCCTAATTCTTCCATGAAATATCGATGTGCATCTTCATTAGTTTTGGCATAATATACCCTCATATTATTGGCTTTCTTCATCACTTTCATACATTTTTCGACATTCTTTTCTAAATCTTCGATGCATTCTTCCCTAATTTTGATTAGCTGCTCCTTATATTTCTCAACAAATTCTCTACTTGAATTTTCGTATAAAAATTTCAATTCGAAAGCTTTATATTTTGCGGTACATCCCAACTTCCAAAATTCATGGAATTTATGTTCTAAGGAGTCCTCATTTCGAAGTTTTTCAATTTTGGCTTTCAACTCACGATAATAATCTTCTCCCATACTCATTCCAATGTTTTCCCTCCGTTTCCAAATTTTATTGTAGCAATAAAATCTTCAAATTTCATTATTGTTTTTTTATAATTAATCTCAGCCCCAACTCGCTTAAATGCGGTATAACAGAATGGACACCCTGTTAATAAGATTTTAGCTCGTTTAGCTTGATCAAATATAGTTTGGGTATTAAAATCACTGTTTTCTTTGAATATAGAATACACGCCTCCGCCAGAGCCACAACAAATACTATATAATTTTTCATTTTCCATTGCATGTAAAGTTATTTTGTCAATTGAATTGAGTATAGTCCTTGGCTCCTCTATAACGGGTTGAATGGCATTTTTTAAATGACAGGCATCATGATAAGAAATTTTCAGTTTTTTTCCATTGTATTTCAAATCTAATTTTTTCAAATTATCAGGCCTAGCTATGAATTGGATGATATGTTCCACTTTAATATTGAATTCAGAACCAAGGATCACGGGATAATACCTGGTAAGATATTGATAACATCCAGCGCAAATGGTCAGAATTTTATCTATATTATGATATTGAAACCAAGAATTCACATATTTTATGTGGTTTCTAGTTTTCTCATTATTACCGTAATGAAAGGTTAAGGACCCGCAACAAGGAGCATCATCAATCACTTGATATTGCTCATCTAAATAATTGATCACCCTTATCGCGTTAGCACAGGTCTTTTCATAGTGTTTTTTGGAAAGGCAACCCAAGTAAATCAATTTTGTCATAATATTCATCAATTATCTTTATAAATAAGCTATAATATAAAAAAAAAAGATTGTATTAAATTTCCATTTCTTGAATTTTTTCTTCCGTAGGGCATCCAGATTCCCAATCCCATCCCGCATATTTATAGAACTTCTTAAGATTGTCCTCGAGATCTAATTTCACATTCATCGCACCACCATGATGAAGTACTTTTGTAACGATTTTTGGAAGTTTATCATCTTTCCTGGTAATTCCAAGTTTACAATTGATTAATCTTTTTAACTGATTTCCTCTCTCTCCTGCTTCTAATGCACCTTTTTTCTTAGCTATTTCTTTAAATCCTGTCGATGCGCCTAATAATCTTGCGAGCTGATTTTGTTGGATGTGGGAAAAATTACAAATAACAGATGAATCATATAAGTTCGTCAAATTCCAGTATAAAACTAAACCTTTTTCTTTTCCTTCTGGACTAAATCGATCTCCTGTTTTAACACGTGGAATTGTAGCCGTATCTCCCTCTATATTAAAAATATCTGGTTTTTCATGACTTGCTCCAACATTGCATATTTCATACGCTAACGCTTGAATCGCATATGCTCGTGGATCATGCATAGGGACTTCCAATCCTTTTACATGTGCGGCTAATTCTGGATCCACTCCAAGTTCCTCAGCTATGCGTTTCACTCCTTCTGCAAGAAGGTCTCCAATACCTTCCCTGTTAATAATTTGGTTAAGTAATTTTACCATAATTTCAGCATTCCCAAATCTCAGATCCTCATAGGACATATCTTTCAATAAAGGAGTGATTTTCTCCTTAACGAGTCCTTCTTCCCCTAAATAAAATAAGAATGCGATACTGACTCCTGCAGATATGGTATCCAAGCTTTGTAAGTTACATAGATGGTTACATTCAAGAATCGGATCCCAGTCAAGTACATCACATAAAGGACCGAAGGCAGCCGTGGTTTCATATTCAGGTCCGTCAATTTCGAGTTTCTCTCCATTCTTTTCGACAATAGTTGTTCGCCCACATGCTACAGTACATCCCGCACAATTATAGTTCAAGACGGGATATTTTTCTTTAAGTGCTCTTCCAGTGAGATATTCGGCTCTAAAGTCGGTTGAAGTGAAATATCTGTGAGGAACATCACCCAAAACCATCCCCATATCCATATAGCATAGTGTACCATAATGGCTGAAAAAATTAAGGCCAAAATTCTGTTCCATTACCGTTCTAATCGGCTTTATAGTGTTTCTCATTTTATCCAAATCAGCATATTCAATTTTATTTGAACCTTTTATAGCAATTGCTTTAAGGTGCTTATCTCCCATAATTCCTCCTATTCCGCAACGTCCAGCTGCCCGGCCCTCATCATTGATGATACATGCATATCTAACTTTCTTCTCTCCGCCTTTTCCAATACACGCAACGCGTATTTTGTCATCTTCTAGGTCCGCACGAATTTTTCCTATAGCAGTCCTCGTATCGTCCCCCCAAATATCCTGAGCGTCTAATATAGAGATCTCTCCATCTCTTATCACTATCATTTGAGGAGTTTTTGCTCTACCCGTAATGATGATGGCATCATACCCACTCCTTCTCAATGCGGTGGGAAAGTATCCTCCTGAAGTCGACTCTCCCCAGATTCCAGTTAAAGGAGAGATCGCTGTGACGCAATATCGACTACTAGAAGGAACTAAAGAGGCCGTCAAGGGTCCAGTAGAGAAAATAAGAGGATTAATCTCACTAAACGGGTCGCTCTTCAAAGTCTCAAAATCATTGGCAGAAAGAAGATCGTAGGTCAATTTAGCCGATAGACTGGCTCCTCCGATATATTTTTTAGCTATTTCCTCATCTAAATTTTGTATATCAATCGTACCATCTGACAAGTTGATATAGGCTATTTTTCCATTATATCCATACATTTTCATAATCACCAATTAGGTTTTAAATAACTTAATTAACTTTTCAATATCATTATCCCATGCAATTTCGTAGATCCGGCGTATATTTTCCAGGGTAAACGGTCTACTAGAATATAGCGCACATGTATCATTAAATGCTTGTTCTGCTAATAATCCTAAGTTTGCCTCATAATCCGCTTTATCTATTTGTGGCATATCTAACTCTGAAATGGATTTTGGAGCTCCGACCATATTCATAAATTTGAAAAGGTTTTTAAAAAAGGTTCTCAATGCTTCCTCTCTGGACATATGGGCAATCTCCGTGATGACATCATGCCGGGGTTTATCGCTTAGTTCTATGGCATAGACTTCCGCAAGCTTAATAAATCTATCCGTGACTTTTGCTTGATACGCAACAGAGGGTGCCAAGAAGAGTCCGACTGTAATTCCGTGATGGACGTGGAAAACGGCCCCGAAGGAATGTCCAAGCGCGTGCTCTACCCCCGCAGCGCTGGTATTGATAAATCCAATGCCAGCAAGATAAGCTGCTAATTGCATTTTTTCGCGCGCTTCCATATCATCTCCTCTTGCTACTGCTCTCGGTAAATATTGTAAAATCAATTCGATCCCTGTAATATTCATAGAATCTGTGAAGGGTGAACTGCCAATTAATACATATGCTCCGGTTGCGTGAGCCAGAGCATCCATTCCCGTACCCATCGTGAGCCATTTAGGCATTGTTTTTACAAAGTCGGGATGTAATACCACAAAATCAGGACAAAATTCATACAATGCAACAGCAACCTTCACGGGTGGTTTTCGCGTGTCATCATAAATCATTGCGTTAAAAGAGCCTTCTGCCCCCGTACCGCTGGTTGTAGGAATAGCTGCTAATATGTAGACCTTTTTTCTAAGCCCTAAATAGCTTGGAGGCATCATCTGGTTTACATTTATTTCCGGTTTTTCATAATAAAGAAGAATCAATTTCGACATATCAATCGCAGACCCACCACCAACCGCAATAAACACTTTTGGATCAAATTCTTTACAAATATCAATCGCTTTGTTAATTTTCGACTTGGGGACTTCAGGGAGGACTTCGTCAAAAATTCGGCTCTCTATATCCCGCTTTTCTTTAATAAAGTCCGCAACTCGCTCTCCCATTTTTCGCAGATCTTTATCTACAATAATGAGAACCCTCTTCTCATCTTCATCTAAAAACGCACCTAAATGAATTGTAAAGTCTGTTAAACTGTTAGTACCTGTAAAAACTGTTTTTGGGGTGGTAATCGGTAGGTGATAACCCTTCATAGCGTTAGAGGCGCTTTTGACGTAGAGGTTCCTCAGATTCGGGTCTTCATACCAAGTCATCTCCCTCTTCCCTTTTGAAGATGTCTTTTCTATTTTTGATTCTTGATCTGTCTTACTTTTTGACATATTTTTCACTTAAAACATTTTTTTTTATTTATCGTGTGATTCCATTTGGTTAATCAATATTATTATAATTAGTAAAAATCTTATATAAAGATATTTGATACCCTATTTAAATAATCAAATGTTTAATAAGGTTTTTAAACGATATATATCATTATATATAACGAAAAAAAACAAAAATAAATCATCAACCTATAATGAATAGAATCAAATCCTTTTCAGAGTTGATTATTAGATAGAAGTAGTTATTCTTTATCGAAAACTCTGAAGAAACGAATGAATTTTCTTGTCTCGGGATCATATTTCAGAATATCTTCCAAGGGGATTATCGAGTTGAATATCAGATATGGAGCATCATTTACAATGTAATTTGTTTCTTCTTCTCTTTTCTTGTTCAATTTGGACTTTAAGGACTTTAAAAGCTCACTATATTGGTCCTTATGTTCCTTATTAAGAAATAAGATATCATACTGAACTAAGTTTTCAAAATATTGTTTTTTAACATCCTCAAAATCTTTTAAATTCAGATTTACAAAATCAAATTCCAAATCCTTATAGAATAGGTTTATTAATTGAAAGATGTTTCTGATCATCTCAAACATCCATTTATCCCTTAGTAGTAAGAATTGCAATATATCTTTCTGGTCATCCTCCTCGATAACATTTAGCTCTTCGGGACTTAATTGGATTAAATCTAAAAACTCAGGAATTAATTGATACACTTTCGCATCAATTGACCCCCGAGCATTTTTTCTCGTAGTCTTTATAATTCCTAATTCTTCAAATTTCTTAATATGATGAGTAATGGTGGCCTTAGTTCGTCCAATTTTTTCTTCTAATTCTGCCAGACTCTGCTTTCCATAAACCAATAAAATTAAGATTATCCTCAGACGAGTGACCGTATTCAAAAGCTTCATTACCTCTACTTTTTGTGTCAGTTGCTTCTTTATGCCTTCAGTATCAGAGGTCATAATATTGAGGTATATTATTGGTTCTTTAAGGTAACAAGTAATTATTTCGTATAATTCTTTCTTTTTAATTAATTTTTAAAAACGAAAAAATTGAAGTGAATCCTCATTATCTTAGAATAAGGTCTATAAACCAGCAGCGCAGTATAAAATTAATATCATAATAAGATCTTAATAAAAACATGAGCAATAACCTTTTTTATATGAAAAACCAATAAATTAGTATGATGCTCCAAAATGGAATACAAGGCTATGAGATTCTTTATGGAATTTTAAGTGTGATTTTTGTGTTTATAGCCATAATTATTGGTCTTCGAATTCTTACCAAATATTTTGAACTTAAGATGAAGGAATTAATCACAGTAGGATTAGCCTTAATCTTCTTGAGTTCTGCATGGTGGGGCTCCGCTTTTTCCTTTCTTGCCTATCTACTCTTTAATTATGAATTTACTCAGATTGAATTTTTATTCTTCGGCGATGCGTTTATTTTTATTGCTCTATTATGTTGGATGTATTCATTTTTAAAACTAGCTTATCCAAATTGGTTTAAAAAAGTATTTCCCCCATATATCATCATCTGTGGATTATATGAAGTCTTTTTCATATATTTTTTGTTTAGCGATCCCGACCAAATAGCAACTATAGGAAATTTCAATTCGGAGCATCAATGGTATGGATTATCATTTCTTATGTTTTCAATTGGTACTATTCTAATCACAGGTATATTATTTGCTCGAGAATCTATGAAATCAGATATCCCAAAAATCCAGCTTAAAGGGAAGTTTATTTTAGCAGGAATGTTTTCATTGGCGATTGGAGGAATATTCGATGCGGGAGGGTTCACAAATCCGATAATCTTAATAATAATTAGAATCTTATTGATCTCAAGTGCGATAGAATATTATTTGGGTTTTTTAATGTCCGATAGGCTAGCTAAATTATTAATAGGAGATAAAATGATGGCTTAAACCAATTATTTTTTAGTCGAAATTTCCGATTTATCTCAATTTGTTGTTAATATTAATAGCTAAGATATTTATCCTTTAATGCATTTTCCACCTATAATATCTATTTTAGGGAATATTTTATGGATATTAATAGTATATTAAATGGATCTCTAAGTCTCGTTTTTGTTATTATTTCTACAATCGTAGGAATAATAATAATTTCAAGATATTTCCAATATAGAGTAAAAACAATTCTATATATGGGATTTGCGATTATTTTAATCGCGTGTCCTTGGTGGTCTTCTACAGTCTCCTTTTTAAAAGCTTTAATTACTGGTGGGTCTGGTCTTACAGATACTCAATACTTAATACTGGGAAACATTGCAATTCCAGGATTTCATATTTTATTCACAGCAGCTTTAACAGAATTGAAATTCGAAAATAAAAAACGAATTCTTATGGCTATTGTAATAATAATCGCAATAGTATGGGAAACCCTGTTATTTATATTTTCCTCAAATGAATATCTACAGGAAACACAATTAGGTATATTACAAGGCATAACAGATGTGGAATATCGAGGTTTTCTGCAAATCGGTCTTACTTTGACAATTTTTTATATATTATTTGTAGGTATTCTTATTTCTCGAGAATCTATAAGGTCTGATCAAGCAATTATAAAGTTAAAGGGAAAATTTCTCTTGACAAGTTTTATTCTTTTTACAATCGGATCAATAGCAGATTCGCAAATCCCCTTAGATTTTATAACTCTTCCCATCATTCGGTTTATACTTATATTTTCATCAATCTGCTTCTATTTTGGATTTATCTTACCGAAATGGTTAGAAAATTTACTTATTAAATAATTTTTTTTATTATTACATTATATCCCTTAAATTTACCTATTATAGAGAATTTTCTATTGGTCTATTCAGAGATCCTAAGAAAAAATGTCCTAGAGAAGATAGTAATTATTTAAATGGAAGAGAAACTATCCGAAGCAATTTTACGTGAAATCGAACGGATGGGGCATGCACACGTCCAAAATTTCTCGGTATTCTTCAAAGATTCATTCCAATAAAAAAAATAACAATATTCATTAAACTATTGGGAAAATTACAAGGGGAAATTATAGATTAGATAGTGTTTTCGATAGAGATTGTCCCATTAAAAAATTTATGAAACTCCTTGGGCAAAACCCGATAATTTAGGTTTTTTATTTTTTCATTGACATTTACCGAATTAAACGTATTCCAAAATAGAATGTGTTTATCGAGAAGATCGTTCTTATTCGAACGAATAAAAGAAATCATAGCAGACATCGTTTTGCCTGTATAAGTAGAATCAAGGAGTATCTCATCGGTTTTTTTGATCAATCTAATAGCATTTTCTCCCTTCACTGTGGTATATCCATAACCCTCACCATAAAATTTATCCAATACCACCAAGCGATTTTTCAAATTTTCACGTTCTACTTCACATAAATTGTCATGAGTATGCTTCATTAACTCCCAAGTATCCATCGCATGGGTGATCACATCTTCCTTTGTATTTGAGTTAATAATCGTAACACCGTATAATATGGTTTTGAGACCTAAAAGCTCAAATCCGAGTAATAATCCCGCTAGAGTGCCAGAACTGCCTTTGGTGACAAAGATTATATCAGGTTCAGGTAAGATATCCTCATCTATTTGCTCCTTTAGTTCCAATGCCGCGTTTACATAGCCTAAGTTCCCGATCGGGCTTGTCCCTCCACGAGGAATATCAATATCCTCTGGATATTCTGAAGGATCTTCACAATAATTTAATTCGGCACCATAATAATAATCTAAAAGCAGATTTGTCCGACAATGCTCCGAATTCGGTTGCGGGACTAAAAAAAGCTTACATTTCATCCCTAAAAGCTTACAAAAGATACTCGTGGCAACGGCGTGATTAGAGCCTATCCCCCCCACCGTTTTGATAATCTTTTTGCCTTCATGTTCTGCTCCAGCCAACAGATACTCAAGCTTACGAGATTTATTTCCCCCATAATGGGGGCTCGTAAGATCGTCTCTCTTTATCCAGATATGGTTAAAATTCAGTTTTTTCTCAAGACCATTAAGGCGTTCGATCGGGGTTGGAAGATTAGTTAAGTGAGTCCATGGAATTTTCTTTAATCTTTTGAATTGCTTAATAATCGGGCGTAAATATTGGGTATTGTTCAATTTAGATCATTTCATTTTTATTTTAAGCTTTCTTGGTAAATTCTATATTTATTAAAAGTTCATTAAGCTTAAAATAGACCATTAAAAAAGTTTATCACATCTCGACTCTTACAGAGGACATAAATTAAAAAAACCTTTTTTTTCAAATATCACCATATAATTTGACTTAAGTTGCCACCAATAAAAAAAAGCGCAGATACTGAAGACACGGAAGGTATGGATATTCTTACAAGAAAACTTCACAAGGTTGAAGGAAGAAATCCTATTGACGAGATTTCATTAAATCCCATTGGGATCTTTCATTCTCCACTAAAAACTTTAAAAGGTATCCCAATTCAGTTTTCGATGTCTGAAATAAGGGGAAAAATTGAAATTTTTGACAAATATTCAGCTGGTTTGAAAGATTTAGATGGCTTCTCACATATCTATTGTATTTACTTCTTTGATTTGGTGAAATTGCCGGTCCCCCTTCAATCAAAACCTTTCTTGGATAATGAGAAGAAAGGAGTTTTCGCCACGCGTACACCCTTCCGCCCTAATCCCATCGGACTCTCAATACTGAAATTGGAGAAAATAGAAAATAACCTAATATTCGTGAAGAATATAGATATTTTAGACAAGACCCCAGTTCTGGATATCAAACCGTATTTGAATGAATTTGATTTCATCAAATCTACCAAATCGGGATGGTTAGCAGGGAATGTGAGAAAAAAATTCAGTTAAAAAAGAATCTTGTAAACTCATTTCAATACACGGTTTTTTTTGATTTATAATGAATCCTCTATACTAAATTATTCCTAAACATTGAAAAAGAAACGTATTAAAACTAAGAGACCTAGTATAAGTTAAAATTATGGTGAAAACTGATATTTCAAAATGCGTCCAGAAGAAGAACAGTTCTTTCTTGAATTATTAAGGCAAAATCCCACAAAATAGATTCTTTTACAATTTAAAAGCATGATTCGAACACAATCATTACCCACATTTAATCATGAAAAGATGGTATATTTTAATATGGATCTGTGGAAAGGAATTCTCGATAAACTAGCGGTGAAAGAACGCAATTAAAAAATTGTCCGATTATTGGAAGAGATCTCCAAATATCTAGAAAATAAACAGATAAATGAGGAATCTGAGCAAAATGATGAGCCAATGACGGATCTCTATCTTTATGACGGGAAAATAGAAGTGTTGCCGGAGAATTTAGGAAAGCTTACACATTTAGAAGAATTTGCCCTATTTGCGGATCCAGATTATGATTCGGACATCCCGTTGGACTTACTTCCAGAAAGTATCGGAAATCTAAAAAATCTACGGTCTTTCTGTGTCCAAAACGCTCATCTCGAAACACTCCCTGAAAGCGTTGGGATGCTCCAAAATCTAAAGGAAATCGAGCTACAGGGGAATGGGCTTTTCTCGCTGCCAAAAAATATTGGTGAATTACAAAACCTAAGAATCTTAGAATTTAACCATAATAATCTTACCACCCTTCCAGATAATATCGCCAACCTTCCCAACTTAAAGGAACTATATTTAGTAGATTGTCCCTTTGAATCGCTCCCGGATTCCATCGGGAATCTTTAATTGCTTACTGTATTAGATTTGTCAGATACAACCCCTCTCGATCATCTCCCCGTATCCAAACCGAGGATACACCTCCTTTTGAACAAGAAGATATTATTGAAAAGGTACGGATTTTAAAGCAGACAGATAATTCAGTGAAAAAGGAAATCTTTATTATTCGAAGTAAAGATAAAAACAGTCCCATCGTTCTTTTTTCTCTTGGCAAAAACCCTAACAAAACGCTGGAGATTACTCTGAATTATATGGAACGAGGATATATCCAATATAATTATATTGGAAAGGATCCGCCTCAATAGACATAATGCGTGTTTCATATCATTGCTATTTATAAAGGGGCAATGAGAAAGCATAATACTAATCATAAAACCTATGGTTCCTATCGTCTCAGCTGGTTGACTTTAGAATTTCAAAAATGAGCCCACACCCCTCAAAAAAGCCCCCCTCGGACGATAGGAGCCACCCTCCCATCCCTTCTTTTCATCTCTCATCTATGATCTACTCTTAAATCTCTGGGTATTCAAACTTCTTTCTGAAATTATCCACGAATTGATTCATTTAAACGACTCCATCTGGGCGTTGTATCTTGCATTATAGCTTGAAAAGTAGTCCAAAAAGAGAATAGAAAAAAATAAGGATGGGTTATTTTTTAAATTTACGATAGAGCAGGGCTACCGCGCTTATCCCGATGACTCCGCAGATGAGTACGATGCCGATCTCAAGCAAGGGGAGCTGTGGGGCGAGGTCGACCTTGAGCGATGGGTCGTGATAAAACGAGTTGCCCGACCAGATTGGATAATTTTTTGTCTCGATCGAGAGGAGTCGACTGGCGTTCGAACTTTCCCGTAGAAGCGGATCATCTTGTACCAGATCACCTACCGAAAATACGAGGTTGGGTAAGAACGTCATGTGTTCGAATGAATGTGTATAATCAGTAGTTGCTGGGGTTATTGCCCCTTGCATAGGGGTGGTGATGATCTTACTCACCCCTGCTCCCACACAATCATATATTAGTGCCTTGTTCTCATCCGAGTGATTATAAAGGGTGTAGGGTTCCTTGAGACCGCTCATATCTATCTCGCATACTATTCCTTTTTCCCCTTCGAATTCAAATACCTCTTGTTTTCGTGTTATCGCATCGGAAAATTGTTGGTCGATCTTCATTGATGAAAGCAAGTAAGAATATTGCGGGACACACAAACTCATACCATCCATCAGCATTGCAAATTCTGTTTGAGATGAGTTGGTAAGCGTAAATCCTGAGGTGATATCCAACTGTGTGTCATCTTCATTGAGAAAAAATTCAAAATCGAAGGAATAATCGGCTTTCAAGGAATCTGCATAGGAAATTTCGGGTAAAATAAGGGCAAATGTCCCGTTCGCGATAAGTGGAAAATGTGTATAATCAACTCCCCAAGATAGAGTGCCGTTCGAAAGGGTGGGCTTTTTAAAATTAATTAATGATGATGCGTCCGCGACGCTCATATCATTCGGGAAGGATTGATCTATCTCTCTGATGGGTTCGTCTCCAGGAGTATCATAATAGACATAGCTATCGAGTATGTATGGCAAGATTTTTTCCTCAAATTCCGGGTCATCGTAAAAATTCGTATCGGCGCTATAATACCCATCATTGTTATTATCATTAAAGGCAATCATCTCCCACATAAACTCACCCCACGCGACTTTTTGACCATTCGGTGTGATAAACATTTGGTTTATCATTACCAGCGGAGCCGCAAACGATGCAGTTTGGTTATAATAAAATACCCTAAAATCATCACGAACACGTATATCCTCATCCGGAGTACCACCCCACCCAACATCTTCTTCAACGTCGATTATCTCTTCGCTGAGAAGAGTTTCCATATTTTCATTGAGATATATCTTCTCTACTGTGGTATAAGTGGTATAAATAATATCAAAGCGATATATTGAATTTCCTCGATAATCTTGATAATATTCGGTAAAAAACGAGCCGTTCTTTAAGGCATAGAACCTCATCTCGTAAGAATCTCCGAACGTAATCTTGACTTCATACATATCGAGTGTCATCTCAGTTCGAAAATATCCGGAAACTGTGGTGTTATATTCGTGATTAAATTGTATTATCTCACTTTCATCAGTTATTTCTATAACATGAAAATAGCCGTCCTCTCCCCAATAGGTGTTGTAAATCCAAGTGAACTCATGAAATGATACCCCGTTATATTTGTAGGAAAAGGTTTCATTATTATATTCTTTATACATGGAAAAGGTCTTAGTCACGATATCACTACTGAACTCGAAGCCGAGCCCAGAGTCTTGGGACTGTGCCGCCACGGGCGCGATCATCCCCGTGGGCATAACCCCACACACGCAAACCAGCACGATAAGTGCGATTTTTATTGTTCGCTTCATGTAATATTGCTCCTTAAAATTTTTTACTTGGTAACTAAATTGTTTCGGTTACTATAAATTAGCACATAGTATTTTTAAACTAAAATTGTGAAGTCTTAAATTTTCATTGTGACTTTGATACTGAACTTTTCATTCTTCAATATGCGTTTCTAATTTTTATTTTTTACTATAAAGCTTTTATTTTTTACCATTGAAAGCGATTTGCTACTCCTTTCATATGAACATAGGTAAAAAAGGATGGGAAGTAAGTGGAAGATACTCTATCTTTTCATAAAGAGTGTGCGGATTTGTGCTCGAGCATTTGTTAGTTTAAAACCATGAATTTTGTGATTTAGCAAAATATTCGGGAGCTCAATTGAGAACCAAATCTCTACAAAATCCAAATAATGAGCCATGTCGAAACCCAAATCAAGGTGTCGAACAGAAATGTTTATAAAGATAAAATCATAAGGTAACTCACGAGATAAAACACTATCCAAAACGTCAGATAATAAGAACGAGTAAATCAAAAAAGGATAACTCGCCATCGCATCGGGAGAGTGGGCGCGAATTATATAATTTAAGTTAATAGCCTATAAGATAGCTAACCGCTTACCGTGTATGAAGAGGGTAAATCGGAGGATCGTCTCTTACACTTGAGAGGAATTTTTCCAATTTCCTTTATCCTTATATTTAAAAAGCAGACCTTCTAAAAAATGTTGAAATTGTCCGGCTTTTAGCGTTTTGGAGAACACTACATGGACTTTTCCTGAACCAGGATCAACTGCCCTAATCAAGTGCTGCCGGGAGCGTCCACCATATGTGTTGATTTCTGGTTTTTGTCCCTTCAATGCCCACATTCTGGTGATAGTGGGCGAATATTGGACCCTAGCTTCATCTTGGAATAGAACTACGCCGTCTTTTCCGAGAGTAGCCAAACTTTTTTAAAATTCTCTTTAAATTCTCTTTGTTTATCCAGATCTGCTTTAGGAAATACATATTTGGGTCGTTGAAGCGAAAATCCGAGTTTATGCAAGATTCTCTGTACCTGACGAACCCCTATCTCTATATCAAAGACTTTTTCAATGTGATGGGAAACGTTCTTCCCTTCCCAATTGCTAAACTCATATCCTAATTCACGGGGGTGCTTGGAGATATCCTCACGTAATTGTTCCTCTTGCTCCTCGCTAAGACGAGATGGTCGCCCAGGAGGTGTATTGGGAACCATTCCTTCTAAGCCCTCTTCATTCCTCCTCCTCCTTCTAAGCCCTCTTCATTGAAAAGTCTAACCCGCGTCCATCACCAAATTAAAACATTTACACGAAATTCATATCGGATTCAATATCGAGCTCACTTCAGACCAAGAAGAGTGGGTGGAGAGCATTGAAAATAGCTATTATTGAAATAATCCATAACATTTAATTCTCTTTTTCAAAAAATTAGTGTTGGTTGATTTCTCGGCTTTTGCTGCAATTCTCAAAATATTCAAAATTTTTCTACCTTTAGGTTTCATCCATTTGAGTCTAAATCATAAAATTTTTTGGAATACATATTTTTATATTCAATAACTATTATCTTCTTAATATAAAAAAAGTTAAATTAATTTAAATCAAGGTTAGTAAATTACATGCCAAGTCGTCGAGGAGATGGAACTTTAGTATTTAAAATCTGCTTCTATGGACCTTCCTTAGGTGGGAAGACTACGGCTCTTGAATGGGTGTATAATAAAGAAGGTTTAGCTTCGGGCGATATGCAGCAAATTCAAGACCCAACTGGACGAACGCTCTTTTTTGATCGGGTCGTTGCAAAAGTTTCCAACGTAGTTTTCCAAGTATATACTGTAGCAGGCCAGAGAAGGCACAAGTTCCAAAGGCAAACGGTTTTAAAAGGTACGGATGCGATTATCTTTGTATGGGACAGCTTGATTGATCAATGGGAGGAAAATATATGGTCCCTAAAAGAACTGTTAAAATTTTATGGTAATAAATTACTTCCAAAAGGGCCCGGCGAGCCTCCAGAGGTTCCAATGGTGGTGTTAGCCAACAAACGGGATTTGGAAGACATTGTCGATGTATCCAAGATTCGACAGGTGTTAGACACTGCAAAGTTAGGAGATACACTGATTTATGAGACGATAGCGATTACCGGTGTGAACGTAAAGCGAGGGTTTGTATACGCAGCGCGCCAAGCAGTCCTCAATCATTATAAGAAGCTCTCAGGACAATCCATGGAAAAAACCTAAGAAGAATTCACAATTTTTTTACCTCTTTATCTTATTTTGTCAAACTCTCAGATCTTACAATAATCTTCAGTTCTATTCCAATTTCTGAGAATAAAGAAAAAAAGAGAGATACTCACCTTTAATTAGAATAAGAAGTTATCAGAGAAAGTAATATATTTGAGTATCTATTTGAAATGAATGGATATGAAATCTTTTGAGCTAAACGAGCAGATTATTAAGATAAAGAAAATCATCTTAAAGATTAGACCAAAGATGGGAGAATAGAAAGATATATACTTAGGAGGACTTATATAAATCCTTAAAGTCTTAAATCCATATTATATTGTTGTTAACATTTTCTTGTTTACATAAGTAAATTTACGTAAACATCTTATTGCTAAGTAGATGCCATTTTTAGTTTGTGATTCTTCATTTTTAATATTAGTATCGAAATTAGAAATGATAAATTTGTTAACTCAACTATTTGATAAAATTGAGATACCTAAAGCGGTTTTTGATGAAGTCGTGGAAGTAGGTAAAATATTGAAAAAAATTGATGCTTATCGGATTGAAAAATTCATTAAAGATAAACAAATAAGAGTTGAAGATATTAAAAATATAGAAGAAAGAAATAAAATTATGGGCGATTTCAATATCCATGAGGGGGAAGCGGAAGCGATTATATTATATTTAGAGAAAAATGCACACTTCTTAGCCACAGATGATTATAGAGCCTTAAAAGCATATAAAGTTCTGGATATAAAATATTTCACTACGCTATTGTTTATTCATCGTTGCTTTTTACAAAATATAACAACTAAAAATAAAACTCTTCGAAAACTAAATAACTTACAAACCTTAGGATGGTATAAACAAGAAGATTTAGAATATTTTAAAAATAAAATTAAAAATTAAGGGGAGAATGATGGGTAAAGTAATATCTGTTCGAATAGATAAAAATTTGGAGAGACAAATTGATCTTATGGCTGCAGAAATGGGTAAGGAACAGTCAGAAATTGTTAGAAATCTGCTAACTAATGGTACGATTTATTTAGCTATAAAAGGATATGCTGAAGGGAGGTTCTCTATAGGGAAAGCGGCATACCTTGCGAATATCCCATTATCAGAATTTATGGATTTAGTTATGGATTTAGGGATTAAATCTAAAATTAATAAAGACGATCTCCTAGAAGGATATGATTATTTGGATTCTTTTTTTAAGAAGTAAAAGGGTTTCCCTATATCCTAAGAAGATCATCTCCGTAAATTTCTTTATAATAGATATTTTCTGAAATTAGGATATTTTGATAAGCATTCTATTTTTTATAATATTTATTGGAAATGATTACATATGAAATCTTTTGAACAAAATAACCTGATTATTGAGATGAAGGATATCTTGTTAGAGTTAAAAAAAGATTTAAAAGTTTTATAGGGATAAGTTTATCTATATTATCCTTTATGGCTCATGCGTCAGAAGAGATGCGAGAAAAGAGTCAGATGTTGACTTGGGGCGGATATAAACTGAAGCTGTGAATAACTTCTTTTATGGAATCAATTGTTAGCAGAACGCACCAGGGTATATCAACAGCTCAAAGAAGATTCTGAAGCCTTAAAAGCTCATAAATATAAAACCGAAAAGGAGAACAAGCAAGAATTTGAGTTCATGAGAGATGTCGATAGTAAAGCCTTACAATCGATGACACCGGCATCTATTAGACGCCTTTCAGAACTTTTTTAAAGGCTTAAAAGCAGCTCGGAAAGTAGGATATCCGAGGTTTAAATCAAAGAAGCATACATAAACCTACACCACCTATAATATGAATAATAACATTAAGATAGATTTTAGCAAGAAGCGAATAAAGCTTCCAAAAATCAAGACCTGGATAAGATTTAAGGATAATAGGAGCTTTTATGAGCCCATTAACCACGTGACCGTTTCGAAAACCAAGAGCGGAAAATATTACGTGTCTATTTTAATTGAGGAGGAGCTGGAAGTCTCTCCCTTTAAAGAGGTTCATCGCGATGCTATTGCCGCCTTTGATATGGCTGCGTCTGAATTCTTAGTAGGGGAAGAAAAGACCTTTTCGAACCCTCGGTTTTATCGCTCCTCAGAGGCACCCCTTAAAAAGCTACATCGACGGGTTTCTCGTAAGAAAAAGGGCTCAAAAAACCGCGGAAAGCACGACTTCGGTTAGCCCGTTTATGTGAGAAAATTGCCAATCAAAATTGGTGTTAGCCAATAAACGGGATTTGGAAGATATTGTCGATGTATTCAAGATTCGACAGGTGTTAGACACTGCAAAGTTAGGAGATACACTGATTTATGAGACGATAGCGATTACCGGTGTGAACGTAAAGTGAGGGTTTGTATACGCAGCGCGCCAAGCAGTCCTCAATCATTATAAGAAGCTCTCGAGACAATCCATGGATAAAACCTAAGAAGAATTCACAATTTTTTTACCTCTTTTTCTTATTTTCTCGCTCTCTAAAACTGTAAAACAATCTTAATTTCTATCCAACTTCATGAAAGAAGAATAAGGTCTATATAATCGAGATTGGAAGCCCTTATTGAATCTGATGGCTACTGCTCATTTCAAGAATATCTCTCTTAAACCCCAAAATAGGCAATTAGCAACACTTTATTGGAAAATCTATAGTTCAATTATCTCAAAATCGATATCCTCCCTTGAAAGAGTGAGAATCCCAAAGGTATTGATATCCGCGAAACGTTTGTCCGTGGGTGTGCCTGGGTTCAGGTACAAGATTCCATCGTGTTTTTCATTGATTGGTTTATGCACATGCCCGAAGATCACGAGATCATAGCTCGATAAATCATGGTCTCGATTTAATCGTTTGATAATTCTATTCGGCCCGCCAGTTCCGTGTGTGAGAAAAATCTTATAACCCATCAGTTCCAACTCTCGATTGGTAGGTAGAGTACTGTTTACCTCATTTCCATCCATATTACCGGAAATACCAATAACTTTTTCCTCACCAAACCTCTCTTTAAGCCGCTCATATACGTCCAGTTCTGTGTAATCCCCCAGATGAAAGATATAATCTATATTTCGCTTACTAAACTCTTCAATGACTTGTGGAGGGATTTCCGAAGTGCGGGAGGGGATATGGGTATCGGAAATAACTCCAATAGTAATTAAACTCCTCGAATTCTCATTCATATATAATCATCTCTTTCCAATATTTTATTAAAAGGAATTCTGATTTTTTAATATGTCTTCTTTTGTGTGTAATTTTTCCAATCAATTATTCTCCTCTTTAATCGCCCAAATTTGAAGGCGTTTTTAATTTTTTTGGAAACGAATCTTCTCTTCAAAATCGATTATTTCTTCTTGCTCTGCTTTATATTCAAAAATTCTATTTTTTCCGAATAATCTTCCTTCCCGAGCTTTTGAGAGGAGTAGATAATAAAGCGTAAGTTCGAAATTATATGAAAAATTCTCTATTGGACCAAAGAAAAAATTGTTCTTTGAGGAGGAAGATGGTTTAATCACGATACTATCGTACCAATCTTCCCAGATATTTTGAGATTTTAATAGCGATAAAACTCCTCTTAAGGATGAATAAGCTATGTATGTAGTATCTGTTTTTTCGATTAACTTCTCTGAATTAAGTTCAACAAAAATGTTATTTTTCTCAAGTCTTAATATAGTGTGTTGTGGTTTGGCTCTTGCCTTATAATAAAAGCTATTCCACAGATATATTCCTATAATTGATGCAGATACAATCATTAATATGATATAGATGATGATTTCTAACCCTATCCCAAGGATGCTGAAAAGAGAAATTTGAAAAAATCTTAGGAATAGAGGAAGAAGGCATATTATTGGAAGAACAATCAAATACATAATATAACGTTTAATGCGTGATTTAATCTCATCTAACCGTGTCTGTGAGATATGAATTTCGATCGGCTCCTTCAGCCCGGTCTTTGCAATTAGATTGTTCCACTTCTCTTCAATCTCCCCATATTCATAGAGAGAAGATTCGAAAAGAATTTGAAATGAGGTGAAATGGGGTATATTGGGTAATGAATAAATGTTTTTTGCGGATTTATACCTAGGAGGACGTTCAGTGTTCTCCTCTATGAGTAGAAGTCCTCCGAGGTCCTTATCCTTCTTATAGGGGAGATATGAGAATCCGCGTATTCTGCTTAATGTTATTTTATACACATTAGGAACATATTGATTATGATATTTTTGATACTCCAAAATATAAATATTATTATCAGTTATTGCAAAATATTTGTAATTTTTGTCTCTGCTTAAATACAATACAATTGGTATTAAAAAAAAGAGAAACGGAAATAGTAAAAAAACCAATTCATACCATTCATCAAATTGGTCAATGAAAGTTAAATTGAAGGTAATTTCGAACGTAATGAACAGAAAAATAGCTAAAATTAACGACAGTTTCACATAACTGTGTGTAGTTTGCTTACTTTCTAGTTGTCCTGAAAAATAGATAATTTGCTCATCTTGCGAAATTGCTTTAACTAATTCACTCGGGGGAGACATTTTCTCAAACTTGAGGTTATACAAAAAAATATTCTATAATTGGATTATAATAGACTCTTCTGATACTTAAATCTTTCAAAATTCGATCAGATTAAAAAAACTAATGATGATTATATTCAGAATTTGAAAGAATTGAATTGAACTACCAGCCCCTAAAGGAGCGTGATTCTTGCTTCCTTGCCGAACGCATCTAAATGGTGTCTTATACGATCTCCACAAGCGTGACTTCCCGTAGTCCCTATGGTAGGTCATGAAATGACAGTGATACCTCTTTCCTCTAAGATGCGTAAGCCCTCTTTCTTACTATTAGTAGAAGTGTTCTTATCCTGGTGATGATGCGTACCACATTCGATTTCCACCACCTTTCCCTCAAAATTCTGTGATAAGTCAAGAACCCTAATTTTTAGAGCTTCACTCCTCCTGGTCTCTTTTATACACACGGGATGACGGCGTTTTCCTATAACGATTAGGTCATAGATGAGGGAATAGACTCTATGGGGGTCTTTTCGATATTCCATTATAGATAAATACATGAAATAGGATAAAAAGGGTACACCTGCTTGAGTTTAGCGATTTTTACACGCATTCATCCATTCCCTAAAGGACATAGCTTTCTGTGAGAAAAATGGTAAAAAACGTTATAAATAATTGATAAAAAGAGTTTTTTGAAAAAGAGAAATAATAATTTTAAAAACTAAATTTTTTTCGCGCATTTACCAATAGCTGAGACCGAATCATCTTCATAGAGATTAATGACTCGAACTCCTTTCGCCTTCCTGTGAGTGATCCGAATTGATTCCACGGGTACTCTGATCACTTGACCTTGCTCCGTTCCCACGATAAGATCTTTTACCTTAGCAATCCGAACCGCAATCACTTGATCGTCCTCGCTTAAGCTTATATTTTTCACACCTTTCGCAGCTCGACCCGTCTTCCGATATTCCTTGATATAAGTCCGTTGGCCATTTCCTTTTTCGGTAATCGTTAGCACTATATCATCATCTGTTACAAGCAATGAATCCACAACTTCATCATCTTCCCGAAGATCAGCTCCTCGGACACCAATCGCATTTCTTCCCAAATCCCGTAATTCAGACTCATCAAATCGTATCGCATATCCCTTTTTTGTCGCGATAAAAATATCTTGCAGCTCATTAGAAAGCTTTTTCACGCTCACTAATTTATCATCCTTCCGAATCCGTTGTGCCCGAATACCTGTACTCTGAACCTTTGAAAACATTTTTAATCTAATCTTTTTAACCGTCCCGTTCCGGGTAACCATTATAAGCCTGTCATCGGTGTTAAAGTTATTAATCGGGATCATCTCTGAGATCTCCTCATCATCTCGTAATTTAATGATATTTACGACGGGTTTTCCTTTTGCGGTACGGGTTTGTTGGGGAATTTCAAAACATCTGATTGAGTAGATGCGCCCTTTTGAGGTAAAGAAAAGGATCGTATCGTGGGTGGAACACACAAATAAATCATTAATAAAATCTTCATCATCCACTTCCATTCCTTTTTTCCCCCTCCCGCCTCGATTTTGTGTTCTATACTCCTTAATAGAAATCCGTTTAATGTAATGATTTTTCGTAAAAATGACAATGGTGGGCTCTTTTTTAATTAAATCTATTTTAGAGATGTCCTTTATTGCTCTTTGCTCGATAATCTGTGTTCTTCTTTCGTCTCCATACGTTTTACTTATTTCGGCGAGTTCTTCTTTTATAATGTCGAGTCTTCGCTGCTTGCTTGCTAAAATATTTTCAAATTCTTTGATATTTGCCTTAAGTTCTTTTTCTTCATCAAATAATTTTTGCTGTTCTAAATTTGTAAGACGTGAGAGAGGCATACTTAAAATAGCTTTGACTTGTATCTCCGAGAGCTTGTATTTGTCCATTAGCTTTTGCTCGGCGTCATTTCTGTCGGCAGCACCTTTTATGATGTTCACAACGTTATCAATGTCATTTAACGCGATGATAAGCCCTTCGACCTTATGAAGTCGTTTTTTTGCTTTCTTGAGTTCATACTGATTTCTCCGATACACGATATCTAATCGATGATTAATATATTCTTGAATCATTTCCTTTAAGGTGAGGATCTTAGGTTGCTTCCCACCATTAATCAAAACCAAGTTGATAATGCTAAAGCTCGTAAACAAGCGAGAACGTTTGTAGAGAATATTTTCAATGATTTTTGGCTGGGCTTTACGGGTCAAATCTAATACTATACGCATCCCTTTCCTATCAGACTCGTCTCTCATATCGGACACATCCTTAATGATTCCTTCTTTGATTAAATTCGCAATTTGTTCGATAAGAGAGGATTTATTGAGCAGATAAGGAATTTCAGTAATGATTAGCCTTCTTTTATTCCCTTTTTCTTCTAATCCAACTTTCCCTTTAATAGGGATTCGCCCAGTTCCCGTTGAGTACGCATTGTAGATACCGTTGGTATTAGTAATTATCCCTCCTGTGGGAAAATCGGGGCCCTTGATAATCTCCATTAGTTCTTCGATTGAGATATCGGGATTATCAATGGTCGAGATAATTCCTTGGCACACCTCTATCAGGTTATGGGGTGCCATTGAAGTGGACATTCCCACCGCAATTCCTTTTGTACCATTTATTAATACATTTGGAAGTTTTGATGGTAAATATTCGGGTTCTTCTAAACTATTATCAAAGTTAGGTTGAAAATCAACCGTGTCTCGATCAATATCCTCCACCATCTCATTTGCGATACGAGATAACCGTGTTTCCGTATATCGCATTGCTGCCGGCGGGTCTCCGTCAATAGAACCAAAATTTCCTTGTGGATCCATCAAGGGATACCGCATTGAAAAGTCTTGGGCCATACGTACTAAACTATTATACACCGCCGCATCGCCGTGAGGATGATATTTTCCTAAAGTGTCCCCGACGATTCTGGCAGACTTTACGTGCGGTCGGTTGTAAAAGTGGTTATTATCGGTCATGGACCAGATAATACGTCTATGTACAGGTTTTAATCCGTCTCTCACATCTGGGATTGCCCTTCCAACCACAACCGACATAGCATAGTCGATATAGCTGTTTTCCATCTCTTCCTTAAGTCGAATGTCCTTTATATTTTCCGTTGTCAAAAATACGCACTCTTAATAATAGAATTTAGAATTTAAATATAGCAAATTAAATATCCAATATATTTACTTCATCATAATTATTGATGATAAATTTCTTTCTGGGCGTCACTTCTTTACCCATTAATCGTGTAAAGGTTTGGTCAGTCTCCAAGTGATCCTCGTATACAATCCGTTTTAGGATCCGAGTTTCTTTATTCATGGTAGTGCGATAAAGCTCATCGGGAGACATCTCCCCTAACCCTTTGTATCGTTTTATTTTTATAGAACTTCTATTCTCGAGATCATACTTATCCACAATCTCTTCCATTACCTTATCTCGCTGCTTATCGGTATAGACATACTGCTCCGTACTCCGATAGCTTAGTTTATATAAGGGAGGAGCCGCGACATATAAATACCCATTGTCAATAAGCGGTCGCATATATCGGAAAAAGAATGTTAATAGGAGTGTCTCGATATGTGCTCCGTCAACATCTGCATCGCAAAAGATAATTACTTTGTGATACCGTAGTTTTTCAATATCAAAATCTTCCTCACTTACCCCTTGGATACCCACTCCCAAAGCTTTGATGATGGCTTGAATTTCATTGTTGCGTAGGATCCTATCAATACGGGCCTTTTCAACATTTAAGATCTTACCTCGAATAGGTAATATCGCTTGATATGTTCGATCTCTGCCCTGTTTGGCAGAACCTCCAGCAGAATCTCCTTCTACTATAAAAATCTCACATTCTTCTGGATTACTAGAAGAACAATCTGCTAATTTTCCAGGCATGCGCGCATTATCTAATGCAGACTTTCTTCTGATTAATTGTCTTGCTTTCTTGGCGGCCTCACGGGCTTTCTTTGCATCGATCGATTTTTTTACAATCTTTTGACCTACGTCCGGATTCTGCTCCAGAAATTTCATTAATTCATCGGAAAGTACTTGGCTTACTGCTTGGCGGGCTTCGGGATTTCCTAATTTAATCTTCGTTTGACTTTCAAATTGGGGGTCCGGAAGTTTAATGGAAATGACCGCGGAAAGTCCCTCTCTTGTGTCGCTGCCACTTAAAGAATGTTTTTGATATTTTTTTGCCATAAATTCCTCTACGTAAGAATTTAGTGTTCTTGTTAATGCTGACTTAAAACCCGTAAGGTGTGTGCCTCCTTCAATGGTGTTAATGGTATTGCAATATGTAAGGAGATTTGTCTGATAGCCTTGGGTATATTGCATCGCTATTTCGATTTCTACAACATCTCCCTTTTCTTCGTAATTATCTTGGATATGAATTATTTGATTATGTAAGGATTTTTTATCTTGATTCAAGTGCTTAATAAACTCTTTTAATCCGCCCTCATAATGAAAAACTTCCCGTTCTTCCGTTATACGATTATATATCTCGAATTTCGCTTGTGGAGTGAGAAAAGCTAATTCCCTCATCCGATTTGCAATGGTATCAAAATTAAATGTCTCTTCATCTTCGCTATCGAATGTAAAAATTTCTGAATCTGGGAAAAACCTGATAAGCGTTCCGTGCTGGTCCTCGTCGCAAGGCGTTATTTCTGGCTCTGAAGCTTTATATCCCTTGGCAAATCTCTGTGTGTAACAATGACCATCGCGATTAATTTCTACAACCAGCCATTCAGCTAACGCATTCACAACGGACAATCCTACTCCGTGAAGACCTCCCGATATTTTATAGCTTTTATTATCGAATTTTCCCCCCGAATGCAAGTGTTCCATAATAACTTCGACAGCGGGTTTATCGTATTCCTTATGGTTATCCACTGGAATACCCCGCCCGTTATCCTTTATTTGAACCGACCCATCCTCAAAAAAGGTGACTTTAATGTAATCGGCAAATCCTGCGATGGCTTCATCCACAGAATTATCGAGAACTTCAAAAATAAGATGATGCAATCCTTTAGTTCCTGTATCGCCAATATACATAGCGGGCCTCCGCCGAACTCCTTCAAGCCCCTTTAAAACCTTAATATCTTCCGCATCGTATCTTCCATTCACGAGTTGTTGAGATTTAGACCTCTCTACTTTACCCGTATCCAAATCAGACGGATTTCCTGTCATTAGAAATCTTATTTGATGATTGTTAATTAATATTAATGGTGTGAAAAAACCTTGTGAAGAATAATCCTAAGAGTATATAAATTGAACTCAAATATTGCGCTTCCTAATTAATATATAGTGATTCGCACATTTAAATATGATCCAAAAAAAAGATTCTAATTGAGCAAAAAAACGATTATAAGAGACACCAATTAACAGAAGTGAAAGATAAAAATTGTATTTTCTGTAGTAATTTTGGCTAAGATTTCCAGAGGTGGATTAAAACTTAATGAGAGCTGACTTTAGCAAAGTCATATTAAATCAATAAACAAATATCTGTTGTTTTTTTCTCTTCTACATTCTAAAAAGATTAGAATTTTAATAGCATTTTTTATTAAAAAATAAGATTTCCTAAGAAAGATATATCTATAAGGCAACCTAAACTGAGTTTAAATAATTGGTTTACAAACTTGTCAAAATGAACTCTAAAAAGGTGATTTACCGTGTTTTTTGAAAAGAATCGGTCTATATTTCTTTTTCATGAATTTTTCAAGGTCTTTTTTCTTCTTATCACGATCATCATACATAGATGAGGAAAGTTCTACAATTAATCGTTGAGTTCTTTCATTAAATTTATATTTAAAAATTTTCGAAGATAACCTCTCCATAAGAGCAAGAGCATCTTCCATAGCTTCTATCTCCTCTATGTATATTCTCCATGCATTATAAAAAGAAAAGGATATATTTTTTTTAAATTACTTAAGACAAAACTGGGTTAAGTTATAATATCTTTGTAAAAATTCTCGTAATATAGGTAATCCGAACTTTTGACCGTTTATCTCAAACACTGGTCGCTATTTATGGTCTAAATAAGATCTTATAATTGATTTTACAGTTAGCGAATATCATTTATATCAATGGATAATTTCTTTATATTTAAAAACGTAATATTAGTTAGTTAGGAAAGAATACTACATTTTAAATTTATAAAAATGAATTGGAAAGATTTTATCTCATTTGAACCAAAAGTTTGTCATGGAAAAACTCATATAAAGGGAACAAGAGTTTTAATATCAGTAATTTTAAATTTTCTCGCTGAAAAACTAACTATTAATGAAATATTAGAAGAATATAGGAAATCTTTCCTAAAAAGAAAATAAAAATTAATTAAAAAGTTCTTACTTAGCATCCCATCCCGCTAATCGTGCAAAAAGATACCACGCAGCATAAGCTTTCATATTCCCGTTGATTGCTTGGGTATGTGCGGGAGAGCAATCATACCACTCTCCGCCATCGGGATACGTTTCAACGCCATTATGAGATTCTTGCCAATTTTCCGCCCAATTGGCATCTCGATAGCCATTCCCATCACTATCATAATCACAATTATCATTTGCTGATTTATCAAGGAAATAATTATCATCGGGATCATAGCTTTCGATATCGGCAAAATCGTATAATGCTTTATTATTTACAATACAATAATCTCGGATCATTTCATTATAATAATGCAATGCCCCCTCCTCGCCAGTACCTTCCAAATGACCAGTCATATAAACAAAAGTAACTTCTGGGTATTCAGATTCAAGTTGATTCATATTAGTAAGATATTCGGAGATAGAATCATTATTTTTGTCTAATGCACACCAACTCCACATCACTACATTATATTCAGGATTAGAATCCAAAAATGATCTTGTCGTATCATCAAACCCATCTGTGTTCCCAGTAAGATGTCTCTCTGCGTAGTCTATAGATGGCTCATAATAATGTAGGGCACCCTCAGAACCTCCACTATTGAATTCATATACATCCTTATCGCCCATAAATGCATCCAAAGAACTCATACCCGTCGTGATTTGACTTCCATGTGAAGTGTGCCAATAGACAATTTTAAGTTCTTTTTTAGCTTTTTCAATCCATTCTTGAGGTACTTCACTTAAATCCTCTAGATGCGCGTGATTGTGATTGATAATCATCGAATTAGTTTGAGTTTGAGTAGGATAGAAATAGAGAATGAGTCCAGCGGTGCTAATAATTGCGATTATTATTAAAGCTATTATTCCTTTTTTAATTGAAATCACCTCAAATTTCTCTAATAAATATTATATGATTTAAATTGATTTCTAAAATGGGAAACAAAAAGTCAAAAAAGAGGTTAAGAAATACCCCAAGGCTAATTGTCAATTTTATTTGACAAACTCCACAAATTTTTTTTTCAAAAAGTGTTAAATAGGTGGTCAAACTCTCCTTTTTTGAAGCTCTATAATAAAGAGCAACTAAAAATTAAAAAAAGAATGAACTAAGGTGGTACAAATGGTCTTATTAAAAAATACAGATGAGAGAGAAATAATAATTAAAAAATTCTTTTTCCCGATAGGACTTTGTTCTTTGTGTATTTCCCTTATCTTGTATCAATTCGGTCCTGAGATCAGTATGGTTGCATTCCTCGAGGGAATGCTCATAGGAGTTGGGATCGTGGTTCTTTTAGTCTCCTTGTATATGTTAAGTCGAATGCGGAGAAACGAATCAGATGAGATTCCTAAAATGGCATAATCCGTTAGAAAAGAATAATTTTTTATATTAACTCCTTTTTTTTATATTGGTCTATTATCATAACATCCTATTATGAAAAATTATCTCTATGGTGAAGAAAATCTCAATTCCCTCTGAAGATGTGATCTTAAACGCTTTAAACCACGAAATCCGCCGTGAAGTATTGCGACTGCTTGAGAAGAGTGAGATGACTTATACAGATTTATTAGATCACTTTGCCATTTCGTCCGGTAAGCTCAATTATCATCTCAAACTCTTAAGTGGATTCATAGACAAAGATGACGAAGGAGTCTATATCCTTACCGAGTTAGGTAAAAGGGTTTTATCCTTTCTAAACGATTTCAATCGGATACTTTCTCAAGATGAAAGGCCTTTGCTTAAGAAGGCATATCTTTCGCAAGTAGGGGAGAATAAATCATTTTTGCATATCCGCTATGTGGGGGGAATATTTATTAAAATTATTCTCCTTGTAGCAATAGTGTTATATATTATCGTGTTTTCAGTGATGTTCGCCATAGAAGGAGTGGATCTTAGCAGATTATGGCCATTCTATCTTATGCTAATTGTATTCGCCGCAGTAGGGTTCACATGGGCTATTAAATTATATGGTCCGGCAAAGCGGTTCACAAAAAAAATAGATAAATTAATCGAAGAGAGCTAGTTTTATAAATTTAGTAGTTCGGAATTCTTCTTGCGCAGTAAAACGGTTATTTCACCTATCTCTTCAGACGGAAATTCTGTGCTTGCTGCGATGAAGAAGCCTCGAAAGTCTTTTTGATATTTTCTTTCTAAAAATTCCTTCTTTCTTAGAAATTTGTGTACTTTTTCCGTACTTCTCAATATAGATGTTATTTCAACCACTATAGGAGGAGTGAGAGAGAATCCATCTATCTCCACCTCTTCGATCCCTTCAGAAACGAACCGTTCTGGATCTCTGAATTTCCTACTTTCTAATTGTACATTTTCCATACCCTCTCCATCAAGAATTCTAACCACAACATTACGAGCAAATTGCTCAAAGGGTTTTCCAAGTGTTTGTTGAATATTTCCAACCATGTTTTTTAATTCTGAAATGTCCACTTCGATCGTCTCGAATCGCTTGTCCATCGCCTCGAATCGCTTGTCCATCGCCTCGAATCGCTTGTCCATCGTCTTCTGCATTGCCTCAAATCGTTCGTCCATCGTCTTCTGCATTGCCTCGAATCGCTTGTCCATCGCCTCGAATCGCTTGTCCATCGTCTTCTGCATTGCCTCGAATCGCTTGTCCATCGCTTTATTCAATTCTACAATATCTTCGTGTGTGGCAACCACTCCAGAGAGCGCACTGATAATTGCTCCTTTCACTGTATCATTTTCTCGGATGAGTTTAGGGAGTATTTTTAATAGCTCATCTATATCGATCTTGCTCATTCCAATATAAATATAGAATTTCTTCCATAAATTTTTATTGATTTTAATATTTAGGTGGAATGGTGTGCTGATAAAAAAGTGTTTAATAAAAAGGGATATGAAAGAATTATCTACTTCTTCTGATAGCTTCAGCCATTTTAACTATGTCTTTTAACTTTTTATTGACATCGTGAGTTCTTACAATATGGGCACCATTAAATACGGAGACTGCGGTAGCACAAAGGGATCCCATTAGTCTATCCTCTGGATCGGGAATCTCTAATACTTCTCCAATAAATGATTTTCTGGATAGTGCAATTAATATAGGTTTTTGTAAAGTGCGTAATTTCTCGAGATTTGCAATGATTTTTAAGTCATATTGATAAGTCTTATCTTTAACCCAGTGTCCTATACCAGGATCGATTATTATTTTCTTCTCATCATAACCTCTATCATTGAGTAGCTGAATTTTAGATCGTAATTGTTGAATGATTTCATCAATCGTGAGGAGATCCCCCGGTTTATCCTTAGATGCCATTAAAATTAGGGGTATATTATTTTTCGTAATAAAATTAATTAGGTCTGGATCCGTCGTGAGACCACTTACATCATTCAAAATCATGCGCTTATTGTATCTTGAAGCAATTCTATAAGCAGCTTGCGCAATCCTTGCGAATTGAGTATCCACTGAGAGTAGAAGATTGTCTGGGAGAATTTCACATAACTTTTCTAAAATGGGTTCTAGACGATTTCTTTCCTCGTCTACTGAAATAACAGGAGACTTAGGAGCTGTAGATCGCGCGCCCACGTCTAAAATAAGTGCTCCAGAACTGATCATCTTCAATGCAGCCTCTCTTATACTTTCGAATGTTTCATAGATTGAAGATTTATAAAAAGATTCTGGACTTAAATTTAATACTCCCATTATTAATGTAGGGGAGTTATCTCCAATTATAAAGTTATCAAAGAGTACAGATTCAATTTTATTCATATACTTAATGAACAAAAAAAACTATTTCAATTAAAATTAACTCTTTTTCTTATGTATCTTTTTTCCTTGAAACTGCCAGTGATTAAGAAAAACGATCTCCTTTTAGAAATCTTTTTTGAAACACTTAAAAAGGAGGAGAAAGAAGTTCAAGAAGGGGATATAATTGTAATCTCGGAAAAAGTGATCGCTACTGCTCAGGGAAGAGTTATAAACCTCTCGGATATACAAAAAATCTCTAAAAGGGCAATTGAACTAGCAGAAAAGTATGATATGGATGAGAGGATAGTTGAATTAATATTACGAGAATCAGATATGATTTTGGGGGGAATGCGACATGTCATTTTGGCACAAGTCAATGATATTTTAATAGCTAATGCTGGTATTGACCAGTCAAACGCGGGAGAGGATAATGTGGTTCTATTTCCAAAAGATCAAAAAAAAGTCGTGTGGGAATATTATAGAAAAATAAGGAAAAAATTCAATCTTAAAAACTTGGGAGTAATAATTGCAGATTCCCGAGTACAACCACTTCGAAAAGGTACTATAGGGATCGCATTAGCTACTGCTGGTTTTGAACCCGTCGAGGATTGCATCGGAAAACCTGACTTATTTGGACGACCATTAGAAATTACTTTAAGAGCAGTCGCAGATGATTTAGTAAGTGCTGCTCAGTTTCTACTCGGAGAGGCGGACCAACAAACACCCATAGTGTTCATAAGAAATGCAAATGTTGAATTTACAGAGAATCCTAACATGACTACAGGATTACCAGCAGAGCAGTGCCTTTATATGAATATTTTCTCGAAATATCTTCTAAAAAAAGAAAAAAACGACCCAAACATTTCGTAAAAAAAGGTTAATCTCCTCCATCAATGGACTATAGCAATTATTTTGATATTTTCAATAAATATAAACAAAAGAGACATTTATTTAAAGTGTCTAACACTTTTTTAATCGAAATATGAAAGATTCAAAATATATCACAATAGAGGAGGCAATTAGAAGATTTCCAGAAGAAACACAATTTAATTTAAGGGGATGGGTGTACCGGGAACGAAAATCTAATAAATTCATCTTCATCGTACTCCGAGATGAGTCGGACATAATTCAGTGTGTAATTAAAAAAAATAAAACACCTAAATTGTTCGAAAAAGCGCAAGATCTAACCATTGAATCATCTATAAAAATAAGAGGAGAATTACGAGAAGATAGTAGAGCACCTACCGGTTATGAATTAGGAGTTACGGAATTAAAGGTTGTCCAAATAGCTGATCCATTCCCGATAACAGAATATCAATCTATTGAATTACTTCTTGAAAATCGGCATTTATGGTTAAGATCACGAAAAATTAAAGCCATTCTGAAAATTAGACATACAATCGTCGGAGCGATTCACGAATTTTTTAGAAATCGGGGATATTTTGAATTCGATGCGCCTATTTTTCAACCTAGTATGTCAGAGGGAGGCGCAACTTTGTTTAAAGTGGATTATTTCGAGGATTTTGTCTATTTAAGTCAATCTTGGCAATTATACGCAGAAGCGGGAATATTCTCATTAGGGAAAATTTACAATATGGGTCCCACATTTAGAGCAGAAAAATCAAGTACATCCAGACATCTCTCAGAATTTTGGATGGCTGAAATGGAAGCCGCATGGATGGAGCTTGATGAAATTATTGAAGTTGCAAAAGATGAAATACGATTTATTATATCTGAGGTTATAAATAAAAATAAGAAAGATTTAGAAATATTAGAACGAGATATTTCAATACTAGAAAAATATGTTAATGCAAAATATCCCACGATTAAATATGCTAAAGCTTTGGAAATTCTAAACAATACTTATGATATGAATGTTCCCTGGGGGAAAGATTTGAGAACGAATGAGGAAAAGACATTGGCTGAGCATTTTAATGTCCCAGTCGTGGTTACTCATTATCCTACAGAGATTATGGGATTTTATAAACCACCCAGTGAGGAAAATCCAGAAGAGGCATTATGTTTCGATATGATAGCACCTGAGGGATATTGCGAAATTATCGGTGGATCCCAGAGGAGTTTGTCCATTAAAAACATGAAACAAAGATTAGAAAAAGAAGGGGAAGATCCTAGTAAATACGAGTGGTATTTTGACCTAAGAAGATATGGAAGTGTTCCTCACTCCGGTTATGGAGTAGGTGTTGAGAGAGTAGTTTCATGGATATGCGGTTTGGACAATATAAAAGACGCTATTCCTTTTCCCCGTACGATGGACAGAAAAGAACCTTAATTAATCCAATATGACCTTTTTATTTCCAAAAAAATCGTAATCTCAATATTTAAGATTAAGAATAGTCTTTCGAAGCTTTTAGAGGGGAAATTTAATCAAACTTTTTAGAAATACTAGACTAAATATAGTAAGGTAAATATACACAATTCAGTCTAAATCATCTAAAATTTGGGAGAATCAATGAATATCAGTGAATACATGGGGTATGAACTAATTGAGAAGATAAAAGCGGAAGAATTCACTGTAACAGAGATTACAGAATTAATATTTCAACAAATAAATCAAACTGAAGATAAGGTACATTCTTTTGTCCATTTAGAAGAAAAAAAAGCATTTAAAAGAGCGAAAGAATTAGATTCAAAATTTAAGAAAGGGATGGATTTGGGAAGATTATATGGTGTTCCTATCGCAATTAAAGATTTAATTTGTGTGAAAAATAGTCCGACCACATGTTGTTCGGAAATTCTTAAAGGATATAGACCACCATATCATGCTACGGTTTCAAAAAAACTGCTTGAGCAAGAAAACGGAATTTGTATCGGAAGGACGAACATGGACGAATTTGCCATGGGATCCTCAACAGAGAATAGTTGTTATGGTCCTACCTATAATCCTTGGGACTTAGATCGCGTTCCTGGAGGATCAAGCGGAGGGTCAGGTGCTTGTATTGCAGCAGGACAATCTCTCTTTGCCTTAGGAAGTGATACAGGGGGAAGTATCCGCTGTCCCGCATCATATTGCGGTGTTGTAGGACTAAAACCTACTTACGGGAGAGTCTCTCGATATGGATTAATAGCATATGCTAATTCGTTAGATGTGATTGGTCCAATCACTCAATGTGTAAAGGATGCTGCATTGCTTTTAGAATTAATAGCAGGTTATGACCATCTTGATTCAACTACAGTTGAACAAAAAATCGACAAATACACAGAATATTTAGATACGCCAATCCAAGGAAAAACAATAGGTATTCCAAAAGAATTTTTTGGTGAAGGTATTGATCAAGAAGTAAAACGTAAAGTTCAGAGCTCATTTAAGGAACTAGAACAAATGGGAGTGGAAATCACAGAAATTTCTCTTCCTCATCTAAAGTATTCAATTCCAACTTATTATATCATTGCGATGAGCGAAGCGAGCTCCAATCTTGCCCGATTTGATGGTCTAAGATATGGAAAAATGGTTAAAATATCAGATAAAGATATTTTTGAAGCATTTAGTCATACGAGGGGGGAAAAATTTGGAGAAGAAGTAAGACGTAGAATAATTCTTGGAACCTATTCATTATCTGCTGGATATTACAATATGTTTTACATAAAAGCCTTAAAAGTACGGAGCCTAATCAGACAAGACTTTCAAAAAGCATTTGAAACGTGCGATCTAATTGTTTCTCCCACAATGCCTACAACCGCCTTTAAAATTGGGGAATTGGTAGATGATCCATTACAAATGTATTTAATGGATGTATTGACTTGTCCTGTTAATTTAGCTGGATTACCAGCACTATCCATTCCGTGTGGATTCGATAACGATGATCTACCCATCGGGTTTCAGATTATTGGAAATTATTTCGATGAAAAGGAAATCCTAAATATTGGATACAAACTGGAGCAAAAATTAGACATCTATCATAAAATGCCTTCACTTGCTAAAGGAGGTGGCAACTAATATGAAGAGTAAAAAGAATGGAGTGGTTATCGGACTTGAAGTTCATATCCAATTAACTAATCTAAATACAAAACTTTTCTGTAGCTGTAGCAGTGATTATCGTGGAAAAGAACCGAATACACTGGTATGTCCGATATGTTTAGGCTTTCCAGGATCACTTCCTGTAATAAATAAAAAAGCGATAGAATTTGCCACACGATTGGCGCTTGCATTAGAGTGTGATATCAATAAAGAATTCTGGTTTTTTCGTAAGAATTATTTTTATCCCGACCTCCCTAAAGGATTTCAAGTGAGCCAGTACAATAAAGCTGGCGGAAAAGCTTTTGGAGATCGTGGACATATAATTATTCGATCCAATAGCGAAAAGAAAGAAATTTCGTTAAATAGGATTCATCTTGAAGAGGATCCTGCACGATTAGTACATAAAGGCAGCATTGCCTCCTCACCATATACGCTGGTGGATTATAACCGTTCTGGAATAACACTGATAGAAATTGTCACTGAACCAGTTATAAGATCCCCACGAGAAGCAAGAGAATTTCTGAACAATTTAAAATCTGTTATCCAATATACTGGCATCGCTGATTTAGATTTGGAAGGCTCGGTACGTGTAGATGCGAATATTTCTATTGAGGGGTATCCACGTAGCGAGGTCAAAAATATTAACAGTTTTAAGGAAGTGGAGCGAGCCTTAAAGTGGGAAATACGAAGACAGAAAAATCTTATAAAACATGGAAAAGAACCTATTCAAGAAACGCGCCATTGGGATGACGATAGACGGGTTACTATTGGACTGAGATCGAAAGAATTTGAAAAGGATTATCGGTATTTTCCAGAACAAGATTTAGTTCCCATCAACCTTGATGATGATTTTATAAATAAAGTTAAAGCAGAGCTCCCTGAAATGCCTAATGTACGAATGAACCGTTTCCAAAAGGATTATCATTTATCTGAATTCGATTCTGAAATACTTGTATTGGATAAGAATATCGCAGATTTCTACGAAGAAGGCATTCATTTTAAAGCCAATTTTGGAGATGAGGAATATAAAATGTATTGCAACTGGTTAATGGGAGACATTTCACGATGGCTTAATGAACATAATAAAAATATCTTAGAGACAGAATTAAAACCAGAAGAATTGGCGAATCTTATTGAGAAAATTCAAGACGGAGAAATCACAGGAAAGATCGCAAAATCATTTGTTGATAAGCTCATGAAAGGAAAATCGCTTGCGAATATTATCAAAGAAAGCGGAAAAAAACGGTTAGCTGATAAGAAAAAACTTGAATCTATTGTAAGAGAAGTTTTGGAGGAGAATCCCGCAATTATTAAAGACTATAAGGATAACCCCCGGGCATTAGAAGCCTTGATCGGTAAATGTATGGCAAAAACTCGAGGGACAGCGGATCCAGAAATTACACGAGAACTCCTCATCAGAAATATGGATGATTACCTCGAAAATTAAATGAAAGTAATTATTCGGACTAATACTGAAATGCCTTGAATTAAAATTAAGAAATAAAAAAAGTTTTATATTTGTGCCGCAATCGTCTTTGAAGCCGCGTCCAGCTTCAGATTAATAATTCCTAGCTTAGCATCCACCGTGGTTATAATACATAGCACATTCCCTTTGATTTCAGTAAATAAAATCTTTCCATTTTCACTTTCGATAATCGCGTTATTAAATTTCCCTTGTTCCAATTCTTTCGTAGCTCTCTGAGAGGCTTTTAGGATAAGCGTCACCATAGCGGCTACTGCTTCGGGATCTACCCAACCAGGCAACGCACTCCCTTTAATAAGACCAAACTTTTCGATTAATGCCGCACCATGAACTCCTTTTATAGCTTTAAGACTTTCAAGCACTCCTGATAAATTATCACTCATTCCACTCACGCTTTATTTATTCTATAATATTTTAAATATAGTATTAAGTATAAAAATTTTAATATTTCAATCATATTAAAGATTTGAGATACATGGAAACTATAAATTATCGAAATTATAAGAGAGGTGATGAACCAGGGTTAGCACTTTTATTTATGAGAGCTTTCCAAATGAACGGAAAGAGTTTCATTCGGACAAAAAGATCTATCAGATGGAGATATATTCAATCTCCCGGTTTTGAACCCGAGATGATACAGATTGCAGAGGATATGGAAAAAAAGCGAATAGTAGGTGCGATTTATGTTAATCCAATAGAAAAGATGAGATGTAAAGGTAAGGAATATCTCGTTGGGCATATTAATGATGTATCTTGTGATCCTGACTATACAAGACAGGGAATTGCCACTTGTTTGATGAAGATGGCTGTAAAATATATGAAACAGAAAGGATGCGATCTAGCGATGCTGGTTACGGGGTCCGATAGCATAGCAAGGAATAAAATATATCTAAAATTTGGTTTTCAGGATGTGAGACCTCTAAATGTTTATTTTAATTTTCCCGCCCCCACAAGGCTAATTCAAATGTTACCTCAATTTTTCCCACTTTTTCCGCTGATTATGTTAATTTCTCTTTTTCCACGGAGTATTATAAAAATAGCAACTAAATTAAACTCATTTTTCAAAGATATTGGTTTCGAAATATGCCATGGCAAGGGACATATAAAATACCGGCAGTCCATAAACACAATTATTCCTAAATATTATGATTTTAATTCTAAATATACACTTAAAAAACTTAAATGGGCGAAAATAGATGTCCCATACGAGAGGGAAATCCCAAGCTATGTATTTATCAAGAAAAATACCCATATTATCGGAGGTGCATCTTTAACCTATGAAAAATTCTATTTCTCCCAATTTCATCTAATTCTAAAAATTGGAATAATTCATGAACTCTATATAGATCTGGAGAGAATTCCTACGCGAACATTAAGAATATTAGTCTATTCTTATTTACTCGATAAGGTAATGAAAGCGGCTATTAAAAGGAAACTTGGGATTATAATATTTTCGGGTGATAGGAAAAACCACGTTCTACATAGTGGTCTCATTCGTTTAGGATTTCTAAAGCTTAAAGCAAGCGTGCTTATGGTAAATGATTTTGATACTAAATTAGATTATCAGAAGTTGAAAAAACCAATATTCCTTCCAACTTATTTAACTTCTGGGCATCCATAATATACATTAGGAATTTTCAGATGAAATCCTTAATCGGGTCCTTAGTAAATTATTCTCTATTTAATGTTAAATCTTTATTATATGTAATATCCTAAATTTATCTAACATCTAATTATAAAAACAAGTTTTTAAAAATGGAAGAAAAATTATCAAGACGGAATACTATAATCATATTGCTAGTAGGACTTGCGGGCAACTTAGCTTGGGCGATCGAAAATCAATTTTATAATGTTTTCATGTACAAAGAAATTGCAGGTAGACCACTTTTCATTTCAATTATGGTGGGGGCATGAGCAATCACGGCAGCACTTACCGCTATAATTATGGGTGCAGTTTCAGATATTAAAGGAAAACGCAGAATCTTCATGTTTTATGGATTTATATTGTGGGCAATAACAACGGCTATTTACCCCGTGGCAGGATTAATAACTCTCCCTCTTCTCGCAGTAGCGGTTGCAATTATTTTTGATTGTATAATGACCTATTTCGGTTCCACGGCATTTGATGCTGCCTTCAATGCTTACATCACTGATATCACTACAATGAAGAATCGAGGTAAAGGAATGGGAGTATTGCAATTAACTATGTTATTTTCAACGCTCATCGTGTATGGAATGGCTGGAATAATTGTTGAGTCTATTGGATTTTATAATTTTTTCTACATAATGGGCGCCGTTGTAGGGATATTGGGTGTATATGGCGCATATCTTTCCAAAGACCCAAAAGATCTCAAATCCTCTGGACTGACTATAAAACAGCACATAAAAGAGACTTATAACGTGGATATAATCAAAAAAAATAAGGACGTATTTCTAATTCTTTTAGGAATGCTCATATGGGCTACAGCATTCAATGTGTTCTTTCCGTTTATTCTTATATACTTAGAATATTCTCTAGGATTAGATTTTATGACTGCAGCACTCGTCGTCTTCATAGGTTTTATCATAAATCTAATTCTAGCTTATCCAATAGGAATTTTAATCGATAAAATCGGGAGAAAAAAGATAACCATTTTTTGCGTAATCGCTAATGCTTTATCATTATTTCTGTTCATAATTAGTGCTAACCTATGGATATTAATCTTTGCGGGAGTGTTTACTCAATTATTTATGACCGGATGGAATATTTCTGCGAATGCATGGATGAGAGACCTCTTTCCCGCAAAAAAGCGTGGGCAATTCAGCGGTTATTATGTCCTATTCGCTGCGACAATTCCCATGGTAATAGGTTCGTGGATAGGAGGATCAATCTCTGAAGTATATGGTACGTTTAAAATAATCGACGGAATACCTTCTTTTGTTCCAAATTTTTTGATTTTCGTAGTAGCTGCATTTATAATGATTCCAGCAATAATTCCACTAATTTTTGCCAAAGAAAAGCTACCTAAATTGGCCCAAGAGCAAATAAAGGAAGAGATCTCCGAGATCTCTCAATAAAAGTTCTACTCTTCTTTTTTTCTTTTTTAGTCCATGAAAATTCATATAACGTAGTGGATCTTTTTATATTTGAGAACAAAATCTTTTTAAAAATCAGATATATATTTCTATATATTTATCATATATGAAAAGGAAATTCATTATGAAAAGTAAGGACACACATAAAAGTATAGACCAAATAGCAAAGGAATACAATGCCCAATTTTTAGAGGGTGCTTCGGTTCTAAATGAAATTATGAAGGATTTCATAACCAATAAACTCGATAAAACTAGATTGGATGAAGTTATTGAGTCAGAACGCAAATGTGATCGAATCAAAGAAAAATATATTCAAGTTTTATTTCAAGATAAACGCGCCCTTCCTTTTCTCGTTGAGGATAGGTACAAGATTATTACAATGGTAGATGAGGCTCTGGGTAAAGTTGAATTTATTGCTCGTTTTCTCAAAATTTATCCATTTGACTTATATGACGACATTTCTGAAGATTTTAAAAAGCTATGTAATACATGTTATTCGCTAATTAAAATGCTTATTGACACATTAGAGTTAATGGAAACCAATTTTGATGGGGCTTATGAAAAAACAATTGAGATAGAAAAAATGAGAAGAGAAGCTCGAAAATTAAGATATAGTTTGCTGGAGACAATTTACAAAAAAACAGAGGAACCCACCAGAGTATTACTAACTTCTAAATTGGTAAATAATGTATATAACGTTATAGCATGGATTGAAGATATTGCAGACTATTTACGTGGTTTAATCATAAAATATCCCACGAGATAATTGGAGATGAGCTTAATATGGCAGATTTTTCAATTATCCCGATATTTATCGTAATTTCTATCTTCATAGCATTTGCGATTGGAGCAAATGACGAGACTTTCGCCACAGTTCACGGCTCTAAGACACTAATGATGAAAGAATTACTGGTTTTAGCAACCATTTTAGCAATCGCAGGGGCCTTTTTCTTAGGGAGAGCCGTTAGTGAGACAGTTGGAAAAGAGTTACTAACAATCGAAGTATCTTATGCCGTAGTGCTTACAATCCTCATATCCACATCCATTTGGCTTATTGTATCTTCCGCGTTGGGGGCTCCTATATCTACTACACATTCAACAATAGGGAGCATTATGGGGATTGGTTTAATTTTAGGAGGTTTTGGTGGAGTTAATTGGCTTACGATATTGGAAATGAGCTTTTGGTGGCTATTATCACCGGTTATAGGTTTTGTAGCGACGTATGTAGTCTACAAATTAATAAATAAAGCAATAATAAGCAAATTAAACGGATTTAAAGATTTCGAACGAACAGAAAAGATTTTTTCTTATATTCTATTGGGAGTTATTTGCCTTACTGCGTTTTCTAGAGCGGGGAACGATGTCTCAAATGCAGCGGGAATAGTTGTCGGACTAGGGATTGATGTGGATTTAATTCTGATAATCGTAGGTTTGAGTTTTTCTCTGGGAATCGTAGTTTTAGGAAGGAGAGTAATAAAAAGTGTCGGGAATATAACTGAACTCGTTCCTAGCTCAGCATTCGCTAGTGAGGTTCCAACTGCTGTGATTCTTTTTGCTGGAACCTTTTTAGGAATTCCACTTTCAGGATCCCATATGTTGGTAGCCTCTCTTATAGGGTTATCAAAAGCAAGACGGGCACCAACGAAGAAAGGCTTATGGAAAATAGTTGCAGTATGGATATTGACCTTCCCTATGGCTGCATTATTGGCAGTGGCACTATATTTTCCGATAAATATAGTCATCTAAAGGCTTTTTTTTAATTTTATTTTTCAAGGTGGGTAAGAAAAAATTGCTGAATATTTTGAGTATCATTAGATGATGAAAATATTTTATTTTGGACAATTATTCTCTATATTATTTAGAATTCCATTGAGAATTACATGACTACCTTGCGCTTCGTAGATTCTCAACAGCTCATCATAAGAAACTCGATAACCCATTTGGGCAGATAAATAGCTTAATAGTACGGTAGCGATTGCTTCTCTCGCTTCTTCAGGAGTAAATTCTGGTGTTTTATCTTCTAAAATGCATTCGGTAAAATAGGAATCTTCTATACGTGCGGAGATCTCATAATATTTCGGAAAAGGAGCATGCTCGATTTCTGGAATTACCCATTTGCCTTTATTATCACCCATTTGTTCGTGATTCGAGTAAATTTTTACGGGTTCATCCAACATATGATTTTCAAGAATCGTACCCTTCGTCCCATAAATTTCTAGTGAATTTGTAGGTGGGGAAACCACTGTGAAACTAACAACCACATCAACAACAGTCCCCTTTCTATATTTAAGAAAGATCATCGCATTATCTTCTGCCTTTTCATCCAAATTAGTGCATTGCTTTGTTAACCAGCTATAAGCAGACTCAACATTATCATCTAAGATCCACTGGATGGTGGCAAATTTATGAACTCCCATATCCATCAATGACCCGCCGCCTGCTTTTTTTAGATCTCCTTTCCATAACTCAGGATTCATGAGACCGGGAATTTCATTTACCCCTTCATATGCTCTTACTAAAAAAATATCCCCTAATAACCCATCTTGAACTGCTTGAGCAATATATTTATGTGCGGGAAGAAATCTGTGGTTTTCAGCAATCATGAATTTAACCCCTGCAGCTTGCGTAGCTTGTATCATCGCATCGCATTCTTCAAGGGTGTTGGCCATTGGTTTCTCACAGAGTACATGTTTTCCTGCTTCAGCAGCTTTGACCACAAGTTGTTCGTGTAGATAATGAGGAACCATTATTAACACAGCGTCTATATCACTTTCTAAAAACATATCATAATCTGTATAATATTCCATATCATAAATACGTGAAACTCTCTTTAATTTGCGCTCATCTATATCATAAGCGGATACAAACTTGATCTTATTATTATTTCTGGCACCAGCACTGTGAAACATCCACGCACCTCCAATGCCCGCTATTCCGTATTTAACATATTCCATAATTCATTTTTACCTTTGAGCATAAATAAATCTTATTAAACATGAATTAACAATGTGAAAAGAAAATTAAAAGTATAAATTGTATTTTAGATAACATTCAATTAAGTACGAATTTATAAATTATATTAAATTGTATAGAAAATCAATGTGAAAAAAATGGAACCAATAGGTTATAGAAAGGATAAGGCAAAGGAGGTTCTAGAAAAAAGAAACTTAGACTTATTAATCGCATCCAGCCCCGTCAATGTTTTTTATACGACTGGATTGCCCGTAACTCATGTTGCACCCAATCCAATTTTATATGTATTGAAGAACCAATATCCATTTCTCTCTATGATAAAGAAAGATGGAGAAGAAAGTGCGATAGTATGGTCTTTATATGATAGTGTGGAGGAGTTTTCTTGGATAGATCCAAGCGAAGTCTTTCGAATCGGAAGTGTTGAAGCGTGCATTAAAACTTTGGTAAAAAAGATTAAAGAATGGAATTTGGAAGATAAGACTCTCGGTGTCGAATCCTTAATGCCTCGTTATCAATCTGAAGCATTAAAGTCCAAATTTCCAGATGCAAAGATAATAGATGCGGATGATGCATTTCTAGATATGAGACTAATAAAAACGGAGGAAGAGATCAGAAGGATTAAAAAATCCACGGAGGTTGCAGAAAAAGCCATCAAAGCTTGTATCGATGCGACGGAGTTAGATGTGAAGGATACAGAATTATTAAAAATCGCGAGAAAAACCATTGTTGATGAAGGGGCATGGGGATGGGATCATTTGACTATGAATATTGGTCCCTCTGATCCAGAAGCACCAGGACTTGGAATACCTGTGACTCCAAATGATATAGTAAGATTCGATTTTGGGGCGGTTTGGGAAGGATATATTTCTGATGTTAGTAGGGGAGTGGTGATTGGAGAAGAACCTAAAAAAGCTCAAGATGCCTTAGAATATATGATTCAAGTTCAAGATTTTTGTGTGGAAAATATTAAACCAGGTGTGATGCCAAAAGTACTTGCTGAAGATGCTCAAAAATATCTTAAAAATCTGACAAAAAGAGGTTTTTATTTAATTACTGGACATCATATTGGCTTAGAGTGTGAGGAAGCACATATGTTTGGCCCCGTCTCGTCAATGGATATTCCTTTTGAGAAAAATATGGTACTAGATATTGAGGTATGGTTAAATGTGAGAGGTCAAGGATTAGTCGGAGTAGAAGATTGTTATAGAGTAACTGATATAGGATGTGAACGATTGTCTTCGCTAGATAAACCTACAGTAGTAAAATAGGGGACCTAATTCTTATTCTTATTTTTTAACCAAATTTGATGAATGATTATAAATAAATGTGAGAATATGAGAGTAAAAGATAAAATATGTGTATTAACGGGAGCTGCTTCTGGAATAGGGAGAGCAACGGCAAGGTTATTTGCAGAGGAAGGGGCAATTTTAGTCATTTCAGATATAGATGAAGAAGGGCTGAAAGAAACATACAATCTATTGGGGGATCAGAAAAGAAAAATCTCTTATATTACGGTAGATGTAAGAAATCCCAAAGAAGTAAAAGAAATGATCGAATTTACTATTGAAAAACACGGAAGAATTGATGTTTTAATAGTGAATGCTGGTGTGGTGCGAGTAGGTCCGATCGATGAATTTCCCGATGAGGATTACGATCTATTGATTGATGTTAACCTAAAAGGAACCTTTTATACATGTAAATTTGCTATTCCCTATTTTAAAGAGCAAGGTGAGGGTTCCATTATTACACTGGCAAGTGTTGCAGCCCATATTGGTCAAGTTAACCATGCAAACTATTGTTCTACAAAGGCGGGGGTATTAGGTTTTACAAAAGCATTAGCACTTGATATGGCACCTTTTAATGTACGTGTGAATAGTGTTTCGCCGGGTGCCACAGATACGCCAATGCTTCAGAGCGATGTGGCAAAACAAGCAAGGGACAGAGGTGTGGATTATGAAATTGTTAAAAAGGAATTTGAAAAAGAAGGAGTCTTAGGCAGATGGGCAGAACCAGAAGAGATCGCCACTGGAATCCTCTTCTTAGCTACTGATGATGCGTCCTATATGACCGGAGCAGATTTGCGCATGGACGGCGGATGGACCACTCGTTAATAACAGGAAGTGTTTTAGTTAATTCTTTTTTTTTTAGGTATATTTTTATTTTCAAAATTCTATTTCTTATTTTATGGCACATCCTATTAATTTTGGAATTATTGGTTGTGGTGATGCTGCTATTTTCCATATTACAGCCTTTAAAAGAAAAGTTCAAGAGAAGCTAGAATTTGTGGCGGCACATGACATAAATAGCAGGACGCTAAAGAGATTTTCCAGAGCCCATAAATTGCAGCCATATATGAAACTTCAAGATCTCCTCGAAAGTGATATCGATGCTGTATTAGTTTCTGTTCCTCATTATTTACACGAAGAGATAGTCATGAAAGCTGCAAACGCCGGAAAACATGTACTCTGTGAAAAACCTATGGCAAGGACATTGGAAGGATGCGATGCGATGATACAAGCTACGCAAGCTGCAGGGGTAAAATTCATGATTGCTGAAAACCATAGATTTCTTCCGGCCCACCAATGTATTAAAGATTTTATAGATGATGGACTCTTAGGAGATATCTTTTTGATTAGATCGTATGAAGGTGCCTATTGCGACCCAAAGCAGTTCTTAAATCCAGAGAGTTGGCACTTTTGTTACAAAGAAGGTGGAGGAGGAGTGGTCGCGGATCAAGGAGTTCATAAATTTTCTACAATTAATTGGCTATTAAATGATTCAGTTGATTCTATTACATGCTGGATTGGAAAGGCGTATGATTCTCCCAATAATAAGGGTGAAGATAATGCGATAATACTTGTTAAATATAGAAGAGGAACAATGGTTGAAATTACTTTATCATCTACAACTCTACATCCACTTACTAACAAAATTGAATTACATGGAACGAAAGGTACCATATTTGAAGATCATTCTTGGGAAAAGCCTGTTCAAATATATTCAAACCATCCCAATGCTGAAGAAGTAGGCAAGTTTTTTACCCCAGATGTTGAGCATGGACCTTTTCCACAATATTATTTGATTTCAGCATTTTATGAAGATATGCATTTTGCAGAATGTATATTAGAAGATCGAGAGCCTGATTTTACCCCACTGCATGCTAAGGATGCGGTTTCTGGAGTCTTACTGAGCTATCTTGCAGCAAAAGAGGGAAAGAGGATTCACATGGAAGACCTAATAAATTTTGCCAATGAAAACGACACAGAACTTATCTTTCAGAATTTAGATGATGCAATCCAAAAAAATTATACGGAATTAAAATTGGATTTTTAGCATTTGTATCTTATGGTGTTTTACATTGTCATCCCACCATCGATGGATAGGCTTGTACCTGTTGTGAATTCGTTTTGAACAAGAAATAACACTCCTTCAGCAATCTCCTCAGGCGTTCCTAAGCGGCCCATTTTCTGTCTCGCAATAAAATCCTTTTTTGCTTGTTCTGGATCTTCAAAATTTTCCAATCGTTTGACCAATGATGGTGTTTCAGTAGTTCCAGGGCATATGGCATTGACTCGAATCCCATCCTCAATATAATCAGCAGCCATAGCACGCGTCATCGAAAGAACTGCGCCTTTTGATGCGGTATAGGCAACTCTATCTTTAACACCTTTAAATGCAACAGAGGAGGAATTATTCACAATTACTCCCTTTGTACTTATAAGATGAGGGATCGCATATTTTGAGACCAAATATACCCCTTTCACGTTTACCGCCATAGTTTTATCCCAATCGTCTGTTGAGATTGAATCAATTCGTCCTGGAATCACAATACCAGCGTTATTAAATAAAATATCCAATTTGCCAAAGGTTTCAAGAGTTTTTTCAACGATCCTTTTTGCTTCATTTTCTTTTGAGACATCTGCTTGTACGAAAATGGCCTCACCCCCACTCTTATTTATTTCATTTTTAATCATTTCCGCGGATCTTGATAAAGAATTACATACCACATTGGCACCTCTTTGGGCAAATAATCGGGCAGTAGCCTCTCCAATCCCAGCTCCTGCTCCTGTAATAATAGCTACTTTATTTTTAATTTCCATTATATTCATTCTCACTTTTTATGCAATACTTTTTAATTTATTTGTTTTAAATTAGATTCCTAATATCTTTCTGCCTTCTGAGGGAGTTGCCACTTCTCTTCCCATCTCTTCACTGATTCTTTTCATCCTGGCGACAATTTCAGCATTATTTTTTGCGGGAACTCCTTTTTTGATGTAGGGATAATCTTCAGTGCCAACACGTACATTTCCACCTTTAGATATTGCCAATGTAGCAATTTTAGTTTGCTCATCCCCCATTACACTAATTGTATGTTCACATCCATTTGGCATATAATTGATTCTATGCAAATATTCATCCGCGGTCGGAGGTGACCATGTTCCACCTGGCCAATTAAAAAAAAGTGTTAATATATGGGGTTGCTCCACCAATCCTTTTTCAATTAAACAATTAAGGTTCCAATATGACCCCATGTGCCATACTTCCCATTCAGGTTTGATTTTATGATTCAAACATTTTTTACAATATTCCTCTAACTCATTTAATGGATGAAGTTTATTCACACTGACTTGAGTAAAATGTTCATCATGATGATTCAAGATTATTGACATCATATCCGGTTTGGCTTCGAAATCACCTTTTCTTTCAGGGATACTATCACTTGACATGCCCGCTTGAATTAGAATATCGCACCGTTCACGAATCCGTTCTACAGTGTTAATTTCTTTTCCTCTTGGTAAATGTATATGAGCGATCGTTGCTCCTGCTTCATAGCAATGAACAACGTCATCAATTAAATCATCAACATTTTCTGCCCAATTTTTGCATTCTGGATATATCCATGAATTCGCAGTTGTCGCAGTTAAAACCATTTTATTATAATCATTCATAATTATATTCACAACTAATAAATATGATAAATTATAAAAAATAGAAGAAAATAAGAAGTTTTGTTGCTTCCTTAAGAGAATCTTAAGTTTCCTTTATCTTGAAATTCGACCGGAGGCATTACCCCCAATCAATTTAATGACTTCCTCTTTCGAGACCAAATTGAAATCACCTTCAATGCTATGTTTTAAGCATGAAGCGCCAACTGCAAAATTTAAGGCCTTCTGTAAATCATCCTTATACATTAGAAGTCCATAGATTAAACCCGCATTAAAGGAATCTCCTCCTCCAACTCTGTCTACAATATAATCAATGTCATACTCTGGCGCTGTATACATCTTATCCCCATCATAAAGGAGCCCCGACCAAGTATTATGTGTGGCTGATATAGAGCCCCTTAGAGTAATACCTATTTTTTGAATATTAGGATAGCGTTTCTTAAATTCTTCAACAACATCTTTATAATTATGAGCAGCAACCTTCCCCAAGGAGATATCTACATTAGGAGGGGCAATATTAAATACTTTTTCAAAGTCTTCCTCATTTCCAACTGCAATATCACAATATTTCACCAGCTCAGACATAATTTCGGTGCACGATTTTCCATACTTCCATAATTTACTCCGATAATTTAAGTCACATGAGACTGTGATATGATTTTCCTGTGCCACTTTTACCGCATTCAAACAAATATCTGCGAGGTTCTGGGAGATGGCAGGAGTTATTCCAGTCCAATGAAACCATCGCACATCTCGGAAAAGTTTATCCCAGTCAAAATCGTCAATATCTGCCGTAGCGATTGAGGAATTTGCTCTATCATATATAACATTACTCGAACGAATGGAGGCTCCTTTTTCCAGAAAGTATATACCTAACCGATCCCCGCCTCTCACAATTTTGTCAGTGTTTACGCCATATTGTCTCATATAATTAAGACAGGCGTCTCCTAATGGATTATTCGGTAATTTTGTCACATAATCAACCGGAAGACCATAATTAGCCAAAGAAACAGCCACATTTGCTTCACCGCCTCCATAAATCGCATCAAATGATCTCGCCTGAATAAATCGTTGAAAGTTTGGTGGAGATAATCTTAGCATTATTTCTCCAAAAGTGAGAATTTTCTCATTCATTTCTATTCAAATTCTTATAGCAATTAGAGACTAAAAAATTATTGTGATCTGAAAATAACTATTTCTTACGAATTAAAAGTTCAATAATAGCATCACCTTCAACCCATACTTTGAGGGTTTGACCATCTATTTCATGTCTAATATCTTCTATGTTTGAATGAATTGAATACCCATCCGGATATTGAATTTTAGGAATATAAAATAAAGAGGGAGCTTTAATCAAGGGAATTGCTTGAAATTGAAAATGAAATTCTCCTTTTTTCTTGTTAAATGTCATTTTAAGAGGTTCACCCGCACATCGGAGCAAATGAGGGCGGCAAAACCCCCGAATAGCTCTACCACCGCTATTAATATCATCGGGATTGAATTGTTGATCTCTGCTGAATATTGAAAGATCCTCTAAGTTCCATTTATCTCCCCATCTGTTATTATTATCGGCAGTATAATTCCATTGAGTTGCGTGAATTAGATTCGCATCCAATGCATTATAATACATGTCTAACGCTTTGACATGGGTTTTCCAAGCTTTAATGGGTTTTTTTCTGACCTTTTTATAGGCTTTCTTGTTTTTAATATCGTAATGTAGCCCAAATTCCCCGATAAGAGTGGGATATTCTCCCTTTGCAAACTCTTTAATTAGCTTGAGTTGATGGGTAAACATTTTCTGCACATTTTGCTTTCCAATAACCAATTTATCTCTAGTAATATCATAATTTGCTCGTAAAAATGGTCTCTTAGTCACTAGTGTTGCGGCATCATACCAATGACCCGCATGAACCACATTATTTGGGAGTTTAAATTTTGGAAGTGATTTCGACATAGTAGAACCCGGATGTCCTTCAAAAAAGATAATCGCATCTGAATCAATTTCTCTTACCTTATCCGCAAACTTACGAATAAATGGAGATAAATAATCCCTATGGAATTCAATTTTTTTCCCGTTGACATTTCTGAAATGGGAATTATCTATTATTTGTGGATCCCCCACTTCATCTATTTTCCAAACCCCTTCATTTCTCCAGATATCATATTCATCGTTTAACCAGCAACTAGTATTATCCTTATTTAGAATATCTCGTCTCGTTTCTTTAATTCCAACTCCTTTTACTTCATTGAAGCCAATTTCTCGCGAAAATCCCGCTGCGGTTATCATCGCTTCAAAGGGAGTAAAAACGTGTCCTCTATAATCAGAAATTGTCTCTTCCCCTGACCCATCTACTCTCTTTCCGATCCAACCTTTCTCTGGTTCATTTAAACTGTCATAGCCAATAATATGGGAATTATGATTAAGTTCCTTTACGATTTGTAAAATCGAATTGATATAGTGCTCTTGCAAATAATCTTGAGCATTTTTTCCATCTATTTTTACTGAAAGTGCAAAATCATTCCCTCCAAAAAATAATGTCCACATTGTACCGTTGGCAAAACGTACGGCGTTGCTAGACCAACACATTGGAGGATATGAGGAAGGAACACTTGGATCATATCTTTTTTGCATAGTAAATGCGGCTTCTGACTCATCCAATTTAGTGATATCAAGTCCAAGTTTTTTGAAAATCCATCCTGGTGCTCCATCACCGCCAGTCATCCTACTCCATACATCTTGATGGGGATCAATAAAAATATAGAAATCAAATTTCTTGGCAATCTCTAATACTTCTATAAGATATTTAATATATTCTCGATCATATTGATTGGGACCCTCGTGCTCAATAGCTTCCCATGTGATCAAGAATCTAAGGCAATTAAAACCCCAATGTTTCAATCTCGAAAAATGCTCTTCTGCTTCATCCAAAGGAAAAGGACGATTTATAAAAGAGACATTTTGATGATTTGAAAAATCTGTGGGAATATGGGTAGCGCCATTTGGTATCGTCGGGACTTTTGAGCTTCCACCGAGATTTACTCCTCTGAGCAAGACTTTTCGCCCTTTATTGTCAATAAACCATTCGTTATCAATTTTTAAACTCATAATCTCTAAACTGAATATATCTTTGAAATGTAATGAAGAAAAAAAGAAAAGATAATTATAAAAGATTAGCTACATTTGCCAAGCGTTTTGGATGATTTTATAGATATCGTTGGCAAAAATTGGTTGATGATTAAAAACCTTTTCAGAAGAATCCGTTAAAATTCTAAATCTGACTATGATAAAGTGTTCGAATCCATCTATGTGATATGTGGGTTTGAAACTAAATTTTCTCTTGTATGACTTGCATACTTCCTCGACTTTTTTCAAGTATAGTTTATGTAATAGAATGGTTTGATTCCAAAAACTTCCTTATACCTTTCAAATACATCATTCAGAACTTCTCTCAATTCATCTGGCGTTAGACTTGAAAGAATCCTAACCGTTTTAACATATCTAGTAATTTTTTCTTCCCTCGAAATAATTTTACCGAATTTATCTACATATTCTCGTAGATGAACCCCCTTTTCAGCAGTCTCTTTTTCGGCAATTTCCTTTAGTTTTCTATGAGTAAATTTCTTGGTCGCTGCGTTAAATACATTGCTATTCGGTATATAAGTGATTATGCCGTTTAATTCTCGTATTTTGGTATAATTTAAATCAATACTCAACACAACTCCTTGGATTCCATTGGTTTCAATCATATCACCCACATCAAAACTCTCTGAAGCAAGGATTAATATACCCGAGGCGATATTATTAATGCGATCTCTAAAGGTTAGAGAGACAGCAACGACGATGAACGATGTAATCGCGACAGCAAAAGTTTGGAGGGCGGGAATGATAAATAGTAATTCGAAAATGAAGACGATCCAAATGATATTAATACCAATATTTATCAGAAAGCGAATTAATCTTGCTTTTAGGATGAAATTCACTAATCTAATAAGTATCGTTCGTCCCACGTATACGAAAATGTTAAGTATAATTGAATTTACCAATATAGGTTCTAAACCAAGAAATTGCCATACTGGATCTCCGAAAAAAAGCGCAAGAATACCCAGAAAGGTTAAAAGTATCGCTAGAACTATTTGATATTTTTTTTGCATATGTAATTTTTGTTATTCTCGGTTATAAAAGTTTGTTTTAAAAATAATAAATCACCGTATTCTTATCTATAAATGTTAGAGCTAAATTTTAATAGTGAGTTCTCCTCAATCTTTAATACCTACCAAAGAAAAAGTTAGAGTACCTTTGGTGAGAAAAATGTCGAAGAAGATGTATAAAAAGTTCACTAAAAGCAAAAAACATTTGAAGATTGGAGAGCCACCCGGCACTTTAAAACATTCAATTAAAAAAGAATTAGAGCCCACATCTATACAGAGAATTGATTATGAGAAAGAAAATTATCAAATTGAAGAACTAAACACTATCGAAGCAAATCTGAAAGAAATTGTAAAACCCAAGATAAGATGGATAAAGATTTCTGGTTTGAGAGATTTGGAAAAAATTGAAAAGCTAGGGAATTTAATGGAAATCCATCCCCTTGTGCTTGAAGATATTGTAAATACAAATCAACGACCTAAATATGAGGATTATAAAGATTACCTTTTTATTGTTCTTGATATGATACAATGGGATGATGATGGTGATGAATTCATTTTTGAACAAATTTCCATTATAATAGGTCCTAACTTCATAATTTCTGTGGAGGAACATAACACAGATCTATTCAAGCCGATCTTAGAACGTATCACAACTCCAAAAGGTAGGGTGCGCTCGTTAGGAACAGATTATCTTGCTTATGCCTTGGTAGATATAATTATCGACCATTATTTTCTTACACAAGAATTATTGGAGACTTATATTGAAGAAATTGAAGATAACTTAGTGGAAAAACCTGAAAAGGAGGTATTACAAACAATTTATCAAGTTAAACGAAGTGTGATAGATCTCCAAAAAGCGATTTGGCCGATGAGAGATGTGATCAATAGTTTTCAGAGAGAAGACTCAGAGCTTGTAAATGATTATCTCCAAATTTACCTTAGAGATCTCTATGACCACATTTATCGTATTAATGATTCTATCCAAAATTATCGGGAAATTATCACAGGTATGCTAGATTTATATTTATCCAGTGTGAGCAATAAAATGAACGACATTATGAAAGTATTAACGATAATCTCCACGATTTTCATACCATTGTCTTTTCTTGCGGGATTTTATGGAATGAACTTCATTTATATGCCAGAATTAGCCTCTCCAATTGCCTATCCGCTCTTGATCAGTATTATGATATCCACCGCGCTTCTGATGATCATATATTTTAGAAAAAGATCGTGGATTTAAAGAGTTATAGTTAAAATAAACAAAAAAATTGTAATGTTTTTAAAAGAGTATTATTTTTAAATACATACTATCAACAAGCGTGTTGAATAATATGGTAACCCAAACCGAAGTAAACAAAATTATGTATATATTAGCTATAATCGGTGGGATCATCGCCATTTTTGAAGCTGCCATCGGACTCTCTAATATTAAAGCGTTTAATTTCGATTATAGATTAATTAGTCGAATAGTAGCAATTATTATGGCTGTTTTGGTTTTATTAAGTGCTTTAAAGCCAGATGATCCAATTCCATTCAATTGGGTGATTTTACTCGTTTTTTCGATACTTTTAATTATTTTCGGGAGTTTTGCTGGAGGGATCATTGTATTAGTAGCTGCCATTCTTGGGTTGTTTTCGGAAGCGGATGTAATATGAAATCCTTAAAAAATTATAAGCAAACCAATTATTCTGATATTTAAAAGAATGAGAGATATTGAAAAAGAAAAGAAATAAAGAAAATTTATAAATTCTTTTATTCAAGAACTTCTTCCGCTGTATTCAAGATACTTGGTTTTTCTGGTCTTTTTTCCATTAATCCAGGCATAACATCTGCGATTTTTTGAGGAGTAAATGACTCTCCATTATTGTCAACTCTGCCGACAGTACGCCACCCATCGAAAACCCATAGTTTGTCCCCAGCAATTCTAAAGACTTCTCCCGAGATTCTTCTGGCTTTCTTTGATGCCAAATAAACTACTAATGGAGCGACATTTGAGGGATGAAATACATCCATACCAGATTCGGCTTTCCTTTTCATAACACCAATCATTTTGGGGGTAGCATCGGTTGTAAGACGAGTTCTAGCCATAGGTACAATGCAATTCACAGTAGCATATTTTTTTAATTCCATTGATGCGATATTCGTCATTGCTGCAATACCCGCCTTCGCAGCACCATAATTTGATTGCCCCATGTTACCCAACAGACCCGCATCAGAGGCAGTATTAATGATCCGCCCAGACTTCTTTTTCATTCGTCCTTCTTTAATTTCGGTCCTAAAAAATGCTGCCGCATGGCGCATCATATTGAAAGTGCCTTTTAAGTGGACCGCAATAACTGCGTCAAATTCTTCCTCAGCCATGTTAAATAACATCCTATCTCTGAGAATTCCCGCATTATTTACAATAATATCAAGTCCACCTAATTCAGAGACAGCTTGATCTATCATCCCCTTAGCCGCATCAAAATCAGTAACGGAATCATAGTTCGCAGCCGCTTTCACACCGAGGTTTCGAATCTCTTCTGCAACTTCATCCGCAATTTTCGTTTCTTTACCGGTACCATCGAAAGATGCACCTAAATCATTAATCAAGATATTGCAACCTTCTCGAGCCATCGCTAAAGCTTCTTCTTTACCCAATCCTCTCCCAGCACCGGTTATAATAGCGGATTTTCCATCTAACATTCCCATATTTTTTTCACTCTTCTTTTTAATTTTTATTTCTTATTTATTAATAACATTTCATCTTTCATGTTTAAATACTTTTAAGACTTTTCTACAGATAGAATAAACATTTGCGATTTATTATTCAAAAATACTACTAATTTAATTACACATGGAAGCTATCACTCATATTCTCACAGGTGTGGTCCTCCAAATAATATGCTTTAAATATGCTCCATTTCCTTGGAATTATATCCTAACTGTCTTTATATCGTTCTTTTCTCATTTCCTCATAGATTCATTGGCAAAAATAACCTATCACACCCCAGAGCCACATAAAGAAGATACTTTTTGGGTGACATGGCATATCATCATCCTTGTTGCATCCATAGGTTCGGCGATATATTTTTTGATTCCTTATTGGCTTGGGGCTATATCAGCAAATGCGATAGATCTTTGGGATTGGGCAATAATGAGAACGATACAGAAAAGGAAGAAAGAAAATGAGAATATGGATAATTGGGGTGAAATTGGAATCATAATAAATACGGTATTATCCCAGAATTAATTATAATTATTTCCCTCATCGGATTGATTATAATTCTAAATTAAAATAAATGTGAGGGATATTTTCTGTAATAAAACAAGTGAGTTGTGCAATTACAATCAGAAGATCCAAATCCATCAACCAATCCATCAGCTTTCTTTTCTAATTCAGATGCAATGTCGCATTCTAATCTTATTCTACTTGGACAGAGCAGAATCGATACTATTTGCGTATTTTTGTTTGTCAATAAATAATCTATATGCCAATGTACTTTTTTTTCATTGGCAGTTCTTAGATGCCGTTTGACCCTATTAAGAATCGTGGATGAACCTATTCTACCCATCGCAGACCCAAGATATATATAATATCCGGGAGAAAATGTTATAGCTCCTTTTGCTCCAATATTTTCAACAAATTGTCTGGCTATTTCAATAATAAGCAAATAAGTACCCATCATAATATAGTCCAAATCTCGATTTTTAAAGGAGGTAAAATTTGTTTCATCAAGAAATAGAATGATTTCATCGAATTTATAATTTTTAAGCATTAGTTTAATATATTCTTATTTTTACTATAATGTAAAACGGATTTAGGTGATATTTATTCGTACTCGTGCATGTATTAAGTGCAAGCAATATGTTCCTATTCACCCTGGGAATCGAGAAAACAAAGTGAAAGTAAATAATTTCGAGGAAAATCATCAAGGACATACAATTGTGACTCTCGAGTTAGAGGAGATTAAGGGAGAATATGCGAATGCGGTTGCAGAACCAGATGAAAAAACAGCTTCTATGCAAGCCTAATAAGCCTAATTATTCCTAATTATTTGCTTTTTTTATCTTTCTATTTTAATCACATTATTTTGGATATTGTTCGGAATAAGGTAGTGATAGATTCAAATGTTGGGATATTTAACTTGTCTTCTAAAACCTCTCTCCATTTGAGCAATAATTTTTTATCTCCTCCAAAGAATCCCATATAAATAGCAGTGTTGGGATATTTTTGATTGAATTCGTGAAGGATGTCCCAGTCAAATTCAGTCTCTTCGATTCCAGTGAGAAAATAAATTAGGATGTCAATATTATTTTCTTTAAGGAAAATATCCCCGCTGAACTTATATGCAGTATCTGGCCCGACCTTTTCCACAGCTGACCAAATATCTAATGGATTATAAATATCGTGCCATGCAAACTTTGGAAAAATTTGGTGTAATTCCTCAATTTGGGTCTCATTCATCTCCACTAGCCTCAGATCATATTTTTCGCTTAAATCCGAGGATAAGACAGTCCCAGCCCCAGAGATAGATATTATTCCAATTCGGTTGTTCTTCGGAATCGGTTGATTTAACAAACATTTAGCTACGTTAAACATCTCTTCAAAATCATCCACTTCAATGATGCCAAGTTGCTTACATAATGCTTCGATGACCTTATAATTGCCCGCAAGTGATTTTGTATGAGATATAATTGCTTTTTTCCCTTTTTCGGTTTTTCCTGATTTAAGTAAAATAATTGGCTTCTTTTTTACAATACGACGGCATTGCTCTTTAAATCTATTACCGTCTTTAATATCTTCCAAATATAGTCCAATTGCGTCGGTATCATCATCATTTTCTAAGAAATCAAGAATATCCGATTCATTCACATCAAATTTATTACCAATAGACGCAATCTTAGAGATGCCTAATTCCTGAATATAATTATATGATTGTAATAACCCGGAAAGGGTTAATCCTGTCTGCGAAACAACGGCCAAATTTCTTTCTTTGAGTTTTGGCAACTTATCAAAATAAATGAGAGAAGTAATAAGCCCACTATCATCCTTTTTAGCAGAATATATCCCGATCGAATTTGGTCCCATAATTCTGCTCCTATAATGCCCTCCAATTTTAGATTTGATTTCTTGAATTCGTTTCTCTAAGTTTTTGTCACTTTCATCTTTTATATAAAGAGAGCCCGATTCTAGAATAATGGATTTTACTCCAAACTGTAAGCACTCTTCTAAAGTATCTAACACATATTCTACGGGAAGGATTATTATTGCTAAATCAATCTCCTCTTGTGTAAGGTTAGAAATTTCTCTATAACACTTAATTCCGTAGATTTCTTGATGCCGAGGATGGATTATAAACACATTTTCTCTGGTAAAGTTTAATATGTTTCGAAGAACGTGATTTCCCCCTTTCTTTTCGTTCTTACTCGCACCAAAGATTACAATTGAGTTGGGATAAAAGAACCTTTCCATATTATAAAATTAAAGGACTTCAAACTTTTTATTGTTTCTTTCATATTTAAGGATGGCTCTTTAACACCATTTTATTTTTTATCTCGCGTACCATTTCCAGTCCTTCTTCATTAATTTCTAACAAAATATCACGCAAGATTTCGTTAATCTCTACTCCCTTCAGTTCACATGCGATATATAACAAAGAAAGGATCTCTCTAGATAAAGTTCTAATTTGTTTGATATCATCAATAGGAATACGGATGCCTAATGCTTTAAGATCTTTATGAGTTTCTTTTTCTTGCTGCCGTATTGTAATGAGAAAGTCATTTTTGCGGTTTTTCCACATCTCTGTAATAGCTCTTATTGATAGGAGATATCGTTTTGTCGGGCTTCCGATTCCGAATACTTCCTTAGCAAAATTTAGAGGTTCAGAACTTTCCAGTGATTTTAAGCCAAATGAACGATTAATTTTATTGCTTTTATCTAACTTATGCTTCATTTGATAGACTTCTGACGTTAATTTTTCAATTTCTAAAGAGAGCTTCTCAATTTTATCTAAAAATAGATCTTTGTCGACATTATTTTCGCATTTATCACTCATAAGGTTCACCAGTTTACGTCTATTATGATATGTGAGTTTATGTAATAGAATAAAAATCTAATTATTAAGGGCATAATCAGTCTCGATTTTCTAATTTATATAACTTTATTTATAAGAAGTCAGTTAATGTTTTTTGTGTTGAAAATTGATGAAATGGTTGACCAAGCTGCTTTTTTAATTCATTTGCAGTCTCAGGAGCAAATCCAGTATAATGATTATTCACAATAATAAAAATCTCTTTTATGGTTTTCTCATTTTCGAGTTGCTTTATTTTTCTAAGTACTTGATCTATTTCATTTTTCTTTTCTCTTTGAACCACTTTAAAAGTCTGTAATTTTCGGTCTCCAATTAAGCGAATATAATATGAAGTTTGGTTTGGTTGATAATAAGGTACAAGATCTTCAAGATAAGATGTCGCAAGTATGATATTAGGTTTAAATACAAATTGGTTGATTATGGTTTCTTCAAACCACGCATTATCCCTCAGTTCGATAACGTATTTATTGGTTTTAGGTAGTCTATTAATAATCTTTTTTAAATACTCCAAATGCTTTTCAGAAAATTTAAACCAAGGTGGGAATTGGAGAAGATAATGACTTATCTTATCATTAAGTGGTTCTAATTGTGTAAAAAATTGGTCGATTATATAATCAAGATTATCTTGGTCTGATTCATGGGTAATTTCTTTCCATACTTTAACTGAAAATCGAAAATCATCTGAAACTCGATTAGACCAATTTATCACCATCTCTTGAGAAGGCAAATTATAGAATGTTGCGTTAATTTCTACATGGTCATAATATTTGGAATAAAATGTTAAGTGTTCAGAGACGTTTAGATTCTTTGGATAGAATGTCCCTATCCAGTCTTTATAACTCCAGCCAGCACACCCTATAGTAATATTCATCATTTAAGTCAACTCATTAATGCAATAAATTTAATGAAATGAATTCTAATCATAGTGATAAAATTTTAATAATTATAGAAAACAATTTTTTAAATTTAAATCAATTTTCAATTATCAATAAATTTAAGAGGATTTAAGCGTTATTTTCATAAACTACTAGAGAGATATATAAAATATATAGCATATAGAAGGATATATAGTTGTGAATTATGACTCAAGTAGAATTTTATAACTTATTCGTAAAAATTATCGTTTCTTTTTTTTGTGGATTTGTCGTGGGAATCGAAAGAACTCGTCAAAGTGCTCAATATGGTGCTCGAGATCATATCTTCTATTCTATAATTGCCACGACTTTAATAATTCTCTATGAAAATTATTTGGAAAACATAGGAATGTGGATTTTGAGCATTACTATTGGAGGTATGATCCTCTTTTTGTTAATAGGAAGTGTGTATCGTCTTTTTCACGAGGAAGATCCAGGCTATACTACAACATTATCCATGATTTTAGCAATGGTGGTCGGGATTTTATCATATTATAATTTCGTTTTATCAATAGCAATTTCAGTAATTTTTCTAATTATCCTTTCAACCAAAAAACAATTTTATAAAATAAAAGAATTGCAAAGAATAGAATGGACTGGAACAGTTCAATTCATCGCGATAGTCGTTTTGCTATTAATTCTTATACCCGAAGATATTGTAATTGTTAATATCAATCTTAGGTCTGTAATCATTATTTTCATTACCATATTGGCAATTAAATATTTCAGCTATTTCTTATTGAGGTATTCAGCGGAGCATAATCTATACTATATTTCTCTTTTAGGAGGGTTTGCCCATAGTGAAGCTACTACAATGCAGTTGGCGGAAATTGGAGCCTCATCCGCTTCAATATGGTTAGTCATTCAAACGATGTTAGGGCGTATGATTTTAATATTGTTATTGGGTGCTGTGGAGTTATTACAATATGCGTTTTTACCTATTCTACTAACAGCGACAGTGGGGCTGTTTGGGTCTTTCCTAATATTGAAAAATAAGAAAACTAAGTTAAAATTTAGAAAAATTGAGAATCCATTGTCAGTAAAAAGTGCGTTGATATTTACCGGGACATATGCTCTGGCACTCTTAGTTACCTTTATCTTAGATTACTTTATACTTCAAAATTTTATAGCATACTCCTTTATCTCCTTCCTCATTGGCCTCTTATCGGGGGGAGCATCATCGCTATTTGTGACCACAGCCTTCCTAAGTGGGTTGATAAACAGTGGCCAAGCACTCATATTACTAGCCATTGGACTGACTGCTGCGATTTTAAACAAGATATTTTATTCTCTCCAAGTATTAGATACAAAGAAGAATAAGAAAAAATATGCTATTCATTTAATTTTTTATCAATCAATCACAATATTTTTGCTTGTGTCCTCAACCATTCTTACAATATACATATTTTCACTTCCTTTTTTATAATTAAACTATTTATATTAAAATAGAAATGGTAGATTTAATTTGGAATGGTAAAGAACAATTAGAAGAAAGTATTGACTATATCCAGAATAACCTTACTTCTTTTGAACGTGTGGAACTCAATTCAAAACTAAAATATGATTTGATAGTTAATGGGAAGAATAAAGATTGGATAAATAAACTTTTTTGGGGTGATAACCTCCAAGTCGCGCTAAATTTATTACCAAAGTTCAAGGGGCAAATAGATTTACTTTATTTGGATCCTCCGTTTTTTTCTGGAACTAATTATGAAATCCAAATATATGAGGGAGATAAGGAATTTGAAACACTCGCATATCATGATAAATGGCAAGGTGGCTTAGATGTATATCTAAACACAATCTATCAGCAATTTTATCTTTTTAAGAAACTTTTATCTCCACAAGGATTAATCTTTGTCCATGTTGATTGGCACGCAAACCACTATATTCGAGCAATATTAGATGATTTATTCGGAATCAATAATTTTGTGAATTCAATTGTATGGTATTACTATAACAAATATTCTGCTGGAAAATATAACCTGCCACGAGCGCATGATACTATTTTTGTCTATTCTATGTCTGATGAGTATGCTTTTAATGAATTGCGAATCCCCAGAAAAAAACCTATTAAGCAATTGAAAAGAGTTATGGTAAATGGAACGTTAAAGAATGCAAAAGATGAGAATGGAAAATTAATTTATCGTATCGTTAATGATAAAAAAATGGATGATGTATGGAGGATTCCCTGTATGCAACCCGCATCTAAACAATGGACAGGATATCCTACTCAGAAACATCATAGATTATTGGAAAGGATAATTAAAATAGGAACTCACAAGGGTGATTTAGTAGCAGATTTTTATTGTGGTTCTGGCACTACGCTCTATGCTGCGGAGAAATTAAAAAGAAGATGGATTGGAGTGGATAATTCTAAATACGCAATATACTTAACCAGAAAGCGATTATTGAACTATCTTCACAAGAAAAATGTAAATAATCTCTATCCATTTGAAATTATTACAGATATAACTGAAAAAAGACAAGAGATATTGCAATCGGGTTTTTTTCAGAAAGAGTTAATAATAAAAAGGAAAAAATAATTTAGAGATTTTTATTATGAAATTCAATATTCCACCCTAAATATGTTGTCAAAGCTTCGGAGATAATATCTCCGGCTTTATTTAAGCTTGCTGCGACGTGATGAGCAAAACCACCTTTACAAACCTTTTTCAAGAGGTTCTGGAGCTCTGGGATCTCTATTACGCCAAAACCTCCAAATGTATCCAGCTGATCTTCTGTATAATTACCTTCCGCAATTATTCCCTTAATCTGTCCAGAAAGATCATCGGTTTCTATTCTTAGTAAGGTACATGGTTCTGATTTGATTCGCCCTTGAATTGCTCCAAAACTTACCTCTCCTCCCTTTTGGTCCGAAATAATGGGATGAATAGTCATTTCCGTATCCTTAAAGAAAGATTTTGGGAGATTACTGCAATGGAATAAGACCATTTTATTAGGATTCTCACCATAATTATTATTCCAATCTAGAATGGCAGAAGGAGTTTCCGTTGCAGCTTCCAATATATACATACCTACTAATCCTGCAATATCTACTTCACATGCTGCAGGGATTAAACCTTCACTAAAGATGCTCATAACTGCGCAAGGTACGACTCCGAAGTTATCCTGGATTGAAGGCCAACATTGAAAGGCAAACCCATCAAGCTCTTTTTCCTCGACCCATTCCTCCACGATTACAGCAAGTTTTGCCAATTTCAGAAGCCCATCTTCCGGAAATACGTCGGTTGAGGTATAGGATTTTATATATTCAATTTTCTTATTTATTCGAGGATCCTCTTGTTCCAATTTATCAATTCTACCAAAAATCTCGGAAAGATCAATTGGTTCTATTGTTATCCCATAGTATTGTAATAATTTCTCACTATATCTTACAGTATCGAACGCATTCGGTCGTGTTCCAATTTGTCCAAAGCGAGCATTTTTCATTGATTTTACTACTTTGCAAATTTTGTCAAACTTTCTAAGTTCACTCTTGAATAATTCCGATTTTATGGGGCATGTATGCTGTTCCGTAAGGGTATATGGGATTCCGTATTGGTGTAATACCCCACATACTGATATCTTTCCGCAAAATGCATCTCTTCTATGAGCTCTTCCCATCTTACCGATCTCATCGGAAGACGCTTGCACAAGCACGGGGACATTCAATCCCGATAATTTTATCGTATCGGCTACGCCCTTCTCATCGCCAAAATTAGGTAGAACAATTAAGATCCCATCTATTATATCCTTATTATCCTGAAAAAGTTTAGCACATTTTTTAGCGTCCATATAAGTTTCTACTACCCCAAATTCCGTGTCATTTTCAGTTAAGATAACATAATTAAAGTTTAACTCATCAAGCACTTGAATAATCTCTTCGCGCCCTTCTTTTGCTAGTTTCGTGGGAAATACATCTCGATTACCCACAATAACGCCAAAAGTATTTTTTTTAATTTCTTTTTTGATAAACGACATATTATCTTTTCGATATTTTATTATTCTATATTAGATTTTAGCAGTTAAAAAATACTATTCCTAATAAAATAGGTTATTATAAAATTATTAATTTCTCATTCTATAGGTTAATCATTAAGCGAAAGATAAATCTATAGCAAAGATGTTACCATCTTGAGTTCTCCCCTAATTTTATATCCAATACGGGTGTGCCATCAATAGCATCCAAATTTTTTACGTATAATGTGGTATCTTCTACCTTAATAAGTTTCACGTTTGAAATCCCTATATGAGAGGGGCGATCAGGAGTTCTTGAGGCAAAAATTCCGACTTTTTTTCCATCTAATCCTCGACGAAAAACAGATCTAATTTTTCTTGGCTTATGAAGATAATATACAACTAAAATATATTTCTCCTCATCTAAATTATGAAGATAAGGTTTTTGAGAATTAAATAGATGGATTTTGGAAAGATTTGATTTATTTCCCTTCACACCAAAACCTTGCCCTCTTTCTAATTCATTTTGTATGTATCCAATTGGATATAACTCAAATGGTTTAGAATCTTGGTAAAGGCAGGAATAGCAGATAAGTTTATCATCGATCTCTTCCATTCTAGAACGTTTAGATTCGTTGTTGCATTTTGTACATATCGGCATAATAGAAGATTCTTATTTATATTCGATTAATAATTTCTCCTAAGATGTTGTCGTTAAAGGAACCTATCATCACACCATTCCGTACTATTAGTTCTCCGTACATTTCTATATCTTTATTCAATAAAATACCATCTTCAAAAAAGATCAATGCAGGAATTGCGGTAATATTTAATTTCGCAGCCAACTGCCCATTTTCGCTAATATCTATTTCTTTAAATCCAATCTTCCACTCATCCATAAAAGCATTTAATTTCTTAGCAAGTAATTTGCAAGATCTACACCATTTAGAACAAAGAACGATAATGAATTTGCCCTTTTCTCGTCCATTGATGCCAAATTGTTTCAGATGAATATTTTCCAAAAAGAAGCCCCTTGATATTTATATTAATTTCATTTAATTATTAAAAGAATTTCCTTATTTATCTTGTTCTGATGAATTTTATTCTCCTATAATTGTAAAATCTTTAGTAAGCGAATAGAGAACTATTTTTATTATTTAGTGATTAAATCCAATTTAATGTATTATAATATATTATACGAATGATTATTCAAAAATGATATACTTTTAAAAGCTAAAAGTGATATTCAATTTTCAGAAGAAAGAGAAGAAAAGGAAATGTAGGAA
>SHMW01000002.1:0-54274 GCA_008080735.1 Promethearchaeota archaeon | reverse complement strand
AACAAAAGAAGTTTTTAATAAAGAAGAGTAATGCAAACTGGGAAAATCCTTCACAGATTTTTCTAATTCTTATTAAAAATTTCGCTAGTTTTTAATAAACCTAAATTTTAATAAAATTAAAAGAATTACATTCAATAAGATAACTTTTTAAAAGTTAACATTATATTGAGTCATTATAAAACCAGATATATAGGTTTTAAACCCAAAAGATCGGTTTTTTTGAATTTTTTATGATGTCAATTACTATTCAAGAGCGCGGAAAATAATAACATGGAAATAATACCCGCAATTGATATAAGTGATGGTAAGTGTGTACGGTTATTCCAAGGTAGAAAAGGTACAGAAACCATATATTATGAAGATCCGCTGGATGCCTTAGAGTACTGGAAAGAGATAGGCGCCGAGAGATTACATTTTATTGATTTAGATGGCGCATGGGGATCTAATAAAAATAAGCAAATATTAAGAGAAATGATCCAAGACACAGAGCGCCGAATGAAAGTTCAAGTAGGAGGAGGGATCCGAACCATAGAAGAGGCAGAAGAATTAGTCGATTTGGGGGTAGATCGCGTGATATTAGGCACAATGGCCATTAAAACCCCCGAAAAAATCAAAATTCTTTCAAAAAAAATAGGCTCAGAACACGTGGTTGTCGCTTTAGATTATAAAAACGGGCGCGTAGCTACCCATGGATGGACCAAACAGACAAATAAAGACCCTTTTAGTTTTGGTAAGAAAATTGGGGAATATGGAGCGGGATTTATATTATTTTCGGCAATAGAATCTGACGGAGCGTTCACGGGGCCAGACTTTATAAACATAAAAAAGATGGTGAACTCGATTGATATACCTATCCTAGCAGCAGGGGGAATAAGAAACGAGGAAGATTTAGAAAAATTACATCAAATTGGAGTTCATGGTGCTGTGATCGGAAAAGCATTCTATGAGAAGAAAATTGATCCTTTGATTGTAAAAAAATCTAAATATAAAAATAAACGTATATAAATTAATATATCCAAAAAGTCAAAACCGTAATTAGATAGAAAATGTTCCAATCTTTTTTCGAACCGTATTTAGTTGTTTTTCTGATGGCATTTATTCTAGGATTTCTTCATACAATTCTACCTTGTGAGGATAAAGCAATTTTCCTTTTTTGGTCTCTCGGAATTTCAAAAACTCCCAAAAGAAGTTTTTACATACTCGCCCTTTATGGATTTGGGCTCATTGCGGCAAATTTAATTATCGCGGGTGCATTGATATTCGTGACCATCTTACCCTTCTTTTTTGGATTACCATCTCCAGACTCAAGTACGATTAATTTTTTTGGTGCTCTCTCATCAATCATCGCTGCAATTATCCTCTTGGGTGTAATTCTAAAAGGAAAATATATGCCTCACAATATTTCAGAGAATGAAATTCCTCCCCAAATGAATTGGGATAGACCCAAAACCCCATTTATCTTTGGTGTGCTTGCGGGATTTGCCCCTTGTATCTTTGAGCTCATTATTTATACCCAGTGCGTGCAGTTTACCTTCAGTGAAGGATTTTTTATCGCTCTAATGATCGTGTTCCTTTTCTCATTAGGTACATTTGTTGGATTATTTCCTTTGGCTTTAGCTAAACTTGGAAGCTCTCAAATATTTAGGAAGAAGTCAAATCGGAAGAATCGGATTCTCTATGCAATGACACTCATCATAATCGTCTTTAATGTCATTGTGATGGTGTTAAGTATATTAGAAATAGTGGTATTTCCAACAGAGCCCATCTCTGCAAATTTATAATGAAATATATTTCATAATTGTTAAATTCAAATTTTATGTAGTATTGTTTTTTTTTGAGATATTGAATGTATTATATTCACAGAAAACCCAATTTAGAGTTTAAAATATTGGACTACTATAGATTAATTATATCTAAAAATATTTAATTATTGAAACTATTATAAGAATAATTATAATGAAAGAGGATCACATAAAAATATGAAATGTTTGTTCTGCGAGAGTGAGGATATCGAATTTACGTGTGAAAAGTGTGGTTCTAGTTTTTGTATTAATCATATGGCTACCACAGAGCAATGGGAATGTAAAAAGCACAACGTCAAATACTCCAAGGCAAAAGCAGCTGAAACAAGTTATAGATGTACCGTGATAGAGGATAGTAAATGTCCTGAATGCAGTTCATTACTCCAACTGGACAAGCTAAGTTCCGGTCAATACTATTTGCAGTGTACAAATTGTTCGTGGAATTCATATCTCAAAACTCCTGGTTTGTTCTTTGCCTCCAAGGAGAAGCTTGCTCGAGAGGCGAATCGATATGATTTAATAGATGGCTTCAAACTATGTGGAAAGAAGCTTAGTCATTATGAGGGTAAAGAAATCTGTCCCAAATGCTTTTTAGATTTATTAAAACGGTCTTCAATTACCAATTTCTCTACAATTACAAGCTCATTTAATATCCAAGAAAGTCAGATGGTAAAATTAGTAGAAAAATATCTTGATGAGGAGCGTATTTATGGAATCATTGATAAGAAGAACAAAATGTTCTACTATATTCCCCAAGAATTAAAAGAAAACTTGTTAGCGAAATTTAATGATGAGGGAATAATTAAAGTGTCTGATATCGCTATGATGCTCGATATGAGTTCTGAGATAGCATTGAAGGTTATCTACAAATTAATCTCCCAATTTCAAATAAAAGGTTCCTTCTCTTTAGATAAAAAAACTTATTATACGCAAAAATATATCACCTCCACAACTATCGAAGAGATAAATGAAGAGGGACGTATTGGTCTAAAGGAATTAGCGGATGAGTTTAATATTCCAAAAGATTTGATGAAATCATTTTGCGTGAATTTAATGAGAACTAAGGAGATTTCCGCTTTTTTTGCTGATAGAGGAAACGAAATTATCACTTCGAAACAGATATATTCTGAAATACAGAATTATGCGGACAAACACGGAAAATTTGAACTCAAAAAATTAGCCGATGAATTAAAAATTGCCGTAGAGTTAGCAAGACGAAGTCTCCACGATTTAATAAAAAACGGTAAAGTAAAAGGAATCTTTACCCAGCGGCGAGAGTTTATCACGGAGCAACACCTTGAAAAACGAATAAAGGAACTTGCAAAAGCCTATCGGACAATGCCGCTAAAAGAATTATCTAACAGAATAGGAGTCACAGAATCAAGTATAGAAGAGATTTTAGCGCAACTGATAGGCAAAGGGGAGATCGACGGATACATAGATATGGCTAAGAAGTTATTTGTAGCATATAGCGTATCCTCTGTACGTCAATATTCACCAGCGAAAGAAGCACATAAACAAGTGACAAAACAAGAAGATGATATTGAAGTGGTGCGAGAATATGATTTTGTCGGAGGACAAGTTCGCTTCAAGGTAGTTGTTCGAAATAATAGTGGGATGGCGATCAATAATGTAAAAGTGGTCTTGGATGCGCCCTCAAGTTATCAAATAAAAGAACCAATGATCAATATCCCTGTAATTGAAAGCGGAAATTCTCGAGGGGTTGATTTTTACATTGAACCAAAAGAATGCGGAATTTCGAATATTAGCGGAACTGTTATCTATAAAAATGCGAAGGGAGAACAGAATTCTATTCCCGTCAGAAAGAAGGAGGTTCAAATTAAATGTCCACTTGTATGTAATTCTCTCTCCACCATTGAAGATTGCCAAACCGCAATTTCATCCCTTCCAAATGATGCGCGGGCATTCTTAATCGCGGATCTGGACCCTCGTTTGGCATTTCGAGCAGCTATTCGCGCATTAAAAAACTTTGAGACAAGTATGATTACCTCTCATGAAGATGCGCAAAAAGAAAAAGGATATAAAGCCGAAGCATGGTTCTGTGCAGAAGCGAAAGTAACCGGAGGACGAATTATCACACGAATTTTTGTTTCCGAGTCAAATCAATCATTAGAAGTACGAGTTTGGTGTGCTAATCCTGGACAATTGACCGGATTTCTCGCAAAAGTTATTGAAATCCTATTTGAAGAAATCAACATTATTAGAAAAATCAGGGCAGATGAACGTGAGAAAACTATTGATGTGATGGCAATTACTCAGAATCTCGCCGAAATTAGCGACTACTGCATGTTAAAATGGAAGGCATTGAACATTCGCAATAAACTTCATGATACTTTCGTTCGACTACGTAAAATCTTAGGTGATGACAACCCAATCTTAGGTCGCATCGAATATTGGCTCACGGTATTGAATAAGTATGAAAAGGACGAAAGTATTTCCGATGAAGATGCCCAGAAGTTAGGAGATGATGTTGAGAAGTTTAAGAATGTACTTGCAAGGAGCATTAAACTCTAAAACCTTTTTTTCCATAATTTAACAATCAATTTTAAATACAAGAAAGAATATTTATTTAAAGTGTAATTAAGGATATTAAGGAATTTTTTTCTCTTTGTCTTATAGAATATTTTTAAGGTGTTATAAAAAAATGCCCATAATTAGCATCTCCATCAATGAAAGTATTAAAAAATTCATAAATAAATTAATCTCAAAACAACATTATGATAACAGATCAAAATTAGTTCGAGATGCTCTATTGCGGCTAATGTCAACCGTTGATTCTGAAGAAGTCGATTCAGATGGAGAATCCATCCCAATTTCTAAAAAGATTAATGGAAATTTAATGATTGTGATTCCCAACGATTATAATGTAGTGAAAAAAATAAATAAAATCGAGACAATCTTCAAAAATCATATTGTGAGTAGAAATCAACATTATATGCAAGAAAATCTCACTATATTCATGGTTTATGAAGGGTATTTGGAAGACTTCCATAAATTGGTGGTAGAGATTAATTCTATAAGTGAAATAACTAATTTCCGATATCTTATCATAAATTAATATTGAAATTCATATTTTTTTACTTAATTCTTTTGAAACAAGGTTATCTTTATAAGAATATGCACTAAATATGTCTAAAAATCAATAAATTTTTTGAATAGAAGTTTAAATAAATAATAGCCCAGCACGGAGTCGAACCGTGGTCTTAGGATTCAGAGTCCCAAATGCTTGGCCGTTCTGCACGACATATAGGCATATATCGTTCTACACCACTGGGCTTTGATGATTTCTATTGATGATCTAAATAATTTAGGATTCCTAAAAAATTTTCTTGAAATTCTACTATTGATTAGATTTTTTAGTATTGATTATTATTTTGTGCGCCTTGCCCTAGACTTAAAATCAAAAAGAATTGATGAGGAGGGAGGGAGCCAAATATGTACATAAGAAAAATTTTATTATTTTATTAATAAGTAGTCTTTAGTGCAATTAAAAATTATGAAAAATTATAATTATTAATATTATTATTACTTATAATGGGGTTTTGAAACCTTATCATGTATGACCTGTTGCCTAAAGTAAAAACGAGTAAAAATACCGAAGAAACCTTTGATCCAAAACGAATTTATGAAAGCTTGAAGGAAGAAACATTATTAACGGAAAATGAAGCAAATGAAGTAGCCATTGAGCTAGCTCGTCGTGTAATCGCCTATAAAATTCCCGTCTTGACGTCTCCTGAAATTCGGGAAATGGTCTGCGCCATTCTCTTGGAAAAGGGATACGATAAAGCCAGGTTCATGTATACACGACTTGGGCTACCATTTTATGATTTTGATAAGCTCATTACTGCCACGAGTCACGATTCTGGTTCCCAAGAAAAACCGTTTGAAAATGTAGAACAGGTACTAGACAGGGAAATACGAAAAGAACGGGTCTATCGCCAAATGAAATTTGAATATGAAGAAATAAAAAAGATCATTGGAGATCTTGGTAAATAACAAGCTTATGATTAAAATGCATTCATCAAAATAGGCTTATTTTCGTTCAGATTCTTTTCAATTTAATTGAAAATCTCAATTCCAATTATTTTTCCCTTCTTATCATAATCTATTAATACTACTTTAGATATATTTCTGTAATGTGGACATTTATTTTTGAGAAGTTAAAAGGAAATAAAGCACATTCGCAACTTTATCATAATTAGAATCTATATTATAACAATTTTTTACTATATATAATTCTTCTTTAATCAATGAGTTCTTACTTATGACTAATAAGATCTAGAATTCTATTAGAGATGCCATACAAAAAAAATAACACAGAGAAAATCAATTCAAATTTAATAGCGTAGTGTTTTTATCCTTCAGCTTAATTTTCAACTCTCCATTAGAACAAATTCTAAATCAGAATCAAAGTTTATATGAAGCAATAATTATTGAAAATAAAAGATAATAATGAAAATGTATTCACAATCATACAAAAAAATTTTGGAATATGGCTTTTCTCCTACTTTCTTACAACACTAACAGATAAATTTTTATAGTTGAGTATTTTATATTCTTAGTGGTGGATGTGATCTAAAACATTTAAGAGGATAACCCATTTCGGCTTAAAAAAACTTATTCTTAAACCCCGTGACTGAAAAAACCCCGAAAGCTGGATTGGTAAAAAACTTATATCCTCTTTTACATCCACCACATTTTAAAGATAATGTATGATCCTCGTATTATAATTTCTCCCCTAAGCTAAAGTGATATAAAAAAAGTTAAGTAGTGGTGGATTTCAACCTACGATAGATTTCATTAAAATACTTGTCACTCATCCCAGCAATATAATCCCGCACGATAAGTGGGAGCTTTTCTTTTTCTCTAAGTGGTTGATAATAAGTATTTAGATTCGCATCATCAATATAACTGATATGGTCTCTAAAGATATACGAATCCATCCGTTCATTTTCTAAATCCTTGAGAGATTGATGAAAAATTAATTCGAATTTCTCATATAATGATTCCATAAAATTTTTAGTCGAAGCGGTATCTTTAAACAGGTCTCTTCGATTATAGATATATTCATAGTTAAAATTCTTAAGCTGTTTCAGTGCTTGATAGACCTTCCCACTATATCCTATTGTCTCATTGTCTAAGCTGAACATGAGCAAGTCCATTATTAAGGTGTTAATGATCTTGCGATTTGTATCCCCGAGCACATCCACACATTCCTTAGGGATCTCCTCTCTTTGAATATATTCCAGAAGTATCGCATCTTCAATGTCGCGACCGATATAGGCGATAGTATCAGCAAAACGAACTGCTATACCCTCATAAGACATTGGGATTCTCACAATCTTATTTTTATTGAAACAATCATAGTATTCAGCAAAATGGTCATTCCAGCTTTTTTCATTGACATTTATAGGTTTTAACTGCCGTTCGTTAATTTCACCGTCGTGGCATAAAATCCCGTCTAAAACTTGTAGAGTAAGGTTTAGCCCTTGTGCAGGTTGTTTAGGAAAGCGTTTCTCGAGTTTTGAGAGCCAGCGTACACTTTGCGCATTATGGGCAAAATTGCCAAGATTATACTCCTCGCTTAAATCATTAAGTATCCGTTCTCCAAGATGACCGTATGGGGCGTGTCCAATATCATGACCCAAGGCGATCGCTTCTATTAAATCCAAGTTAAGTTTTAATATTCTCCCAATTTGGCGACTTAATCGAGAGACAAGGACCACATGTAATGAACGATGGGTAATATTCGCGTTATAGATATCAAGATCGAAAAATACCTGGGATTTATCGATATATCGGGCATATGATTTCGAATGAACGATACGGTCAGTATCTCTGAAAAAAGCTGAGCGAATATCTTCATATTCCTTATCTTCATCCTCTTCCGGGTAATATCTTACCGCATCTTTATCGAGAATTCCATAAGGTCCGATATCTGAATTGCGTTTGAATCTTCCTCTCAAGCGTGTTATGATTGGGTGGGACATAATAAAAAGGCTCTAAAAGTCATTTCTCTATAATTTTATATTTAATTAATCAAGCTTCAAATAAAGATTTATTTTAGAGATTTGCTCGTATAAAGCAGATTAAAGATCTTGGTTTTCGGCCATTCCCAAGAAATTAAGTATTTAGTAAACTGAAGAAACCAAGCATGAAAAAAAGAAAATATAAGAGATTAAAAACTTGCCCATTGTTTTTGTATTACCAAAGTATTACCAGGTCCATGGACTCAAGATAGTCATGATAATATCAAATAGAAAGATAAAAAACAAAATCGAAATTATTAATCCAATACCTGAAAGCAAGATTCCTACTACTGAAGGCAGTTTTTTATCATCTTTTATTAACCCGATGAGCCCAATCAATAATCCTATGGGTCCAGCAATGATTCCTATCCCTAAAAAAGAGAGCCCCATCGAAAGAGCTCCTAGGACCACTGCGATTTTTCCAAAAGTATTTTCCATGAATTGTCCACTGAATGTGTGTTCGTGTTAAATATTTTTAAAGATAATGAAAGAATTTGATTAAAAAGTTTTTCATTCGTTTTTACAGAAGAGTCAATCGAAAAGAACCCAAAAAATTTTATCCGAATTTTATTTCTATTGCATCATAAGGGCATTCTTCAAGACATTTCGAACATAGATTACATTCTCCATCTCCAGTAAAAAATTCAAAAGGCTCATCCAAAATACGAATTTGTTTAGGGCATACTTTCTCACATATCCCGCATTCTTTTCTACCAACACATCTGACTGGACTACGTGAAAGTTTTAGGAAGGAGTATCCGCTAATAACCGACGCCAAGGCACCGAATGGACAAAAATATCTGCAATACATTCGAGGATACCAGAGCGATAATATTAGGATTGCCAAAAAGAAAAAGAATACAATAAACGTCCAAAAATTCGAAAAGATCGGCGTGAGACCTCCAGTCTGCCAGATACTCACTAATATATTCGGCAGAGTAACAAAAATAAATTCAGAAAGGGAGAAAAAACCAAAAGGTTTGTTTGCAAAATCTCCGAGATTATCTCGAAATTCGATATAAAAGGCGATATTGGTATATTTGGTAATTCCCAATGGCACAATAATAAGAATTAAAATAACTACAAAAAAATATTTCACCTTTACCAAGGAATTGTGCGTGCTCATTTTCATAGACTTCGTTTCTATAGGCAGGGCGGTTAAACCATCTTGAATCGTTCCTATCGGGCAAACCCAACCACAGAAGAAGCGGGCAGTAAATAGAATTATCAAGACAAAGATCGCAATAAGTAATAGGGGAAAAATCCCTTGCGCAATGGAGTAAAAAATGTATTCCAATAAACCAGAACCCTCTGAGAGTGGATTTCGTGGAGTATTAATCACGGGTAGAACTTTTATGAACGGCTCCAAGCTTAAAAGATTAATCGAAAATATAGCTTCAATAATAATATAATTAATAATTAAAAACGAGGCGATCTGGACGACCCTTCGAATGATTGTTATCTTCTTCTCTCGAAGTTTCTGAATTATTTGACTCAAAAGATTACCACTAACTCGTAAATAAACTAAATTTAACTTATTAAATTATGGTTGGTTAAAAAAATTTTTTAGAGAAAAAGAGAATAAGAAATAGAAAAACTTTAAATGGTAATTAATGACCTTTTTTCTAATTATTTTAAAAAGAATAACTCATAAATCCATGTAATTATATATCCATCATTTTTTTAGAACGGGTTGGGATAATTACCTAAATATTTATTCATTGGTTTTTAATTTATTTACAAATGAATACCCTTCACTTTCGAAATTTTCAAAAAAAGGATACTCAGAGATTAGCCGAATTAGCAGTGGATGCATGGCCAATTGTTTCGTCTTTAGTCCCAGTTGATGATATCCCAAAAATAATGAAAGCTTATCTTGAAATTAATCGGATCGGATCCACATGGCATGAAATAGCTACGATAAATGATCGCGTCGTAGGATTCCTTTTTGGGAAGCTCGAACAAGACCAACAATTTATAGATAAAATAAGGGCTATTATTCCCAATTTATATATTCTATTTAAAATAATAATTGGGAGATACGGACGGCTTTCTGAACCTTTTATTTTTCTTGAAAAACTATTCGCAACTGAACAGAAGGTATTACAATATACACCTAAGGCAGAGGGAGAAATTGTGTTATTTGTTGTTGATTCTGAACACCGCGGAAAAGGAATTGGGAAAGCTTTACTCAATCGGTTTTTACACAGGGCTAAATTGGTTAACGCTAAAATGATATCTGTTTATACGGATCCTCTTAGTAATTGGAAATTCTATGAAAGAATGGGATTTGAGAGATATGGTGCGTTTATAGATGATTTGAACACTTATATAAACAAAGTAAAAACGGAAGGATTTATTTATATTACTTTAGTTCAGTAATCGATTAAGGGCGAATAATTCAAAATAGAACCCCTTATTCTTCTTTTATATAATACAATTCTAATCCCGAAATATATAAATGAAGGGAATAAAATCTCCGCGAGAGATTACTTCAAAAGAATTGTCTCTTGATTCTTTGGAGATTTTGTAGCCTTCCTCAATTTTTTGTGAATCATAGTGCTTAAACTTACACACTTTGATTCTTCACCATGATTTGTGATAATCATCTTCGGACGCGGCTGAATTCGGCGCATAAATTGCGAAATTTGGCTTCGTGAAGAATGACCGCTAAATCCTTCGAGAGTAAAAATGTTTAAATTCGATTTTACCAGTTGGGTTCGTCCTTTTTCGTCAACATACTGAAATTCCTTAAATCCACGCTGAATTCGATTTCCGAGCGTTCCTCGAACTTGGTATGAGACAAAAATCAATGAATTATCAGGATTTTCAGCTAGATGTTTCAAATAATAGACAGATGGCCCTCCAATAAGCATTCCACTTGTAGCCATAATCACACAAGGCCCCCCTGTCAAGACATCCATCCTCTCATCATATGTATTCACAGTGGTAAAGAAATCACTCAGAAATGGATTCTTTCCTTGATGGAGAATCTTTTCCCTTAGATCACTGCTCAAATAATCGGGATTAGCCGTATGAATCGCGGTGGCCTCTGAGATCAATCCGTCTAAAAAGATTGGGATTTGTTCAATCATACCTTTCGAGATAAACTCCTCAATTACGATAATTAATTCTTGAGCCCGGCCCACTGCTAAGACAGGAATTAATACCTTTCCACCTTTTTTAATGGTAGAGTTTATTACTTGTCGTAGTTCTCGCTCCGATTCTTGTCGGCTTGGAATCCTATCTTGGGGACCCCCATAAGTGGATTCTACCACAAGGGCTTCCACTCTTGGGAATTTTATATTTGCTCGTTCTAATAATCGCGTTTTTTGGAATTTAAAATCTCCAGTGTAGACAAAATTATATCCACCCTTACCAAAGTGGAGATGAACCATCGAGGATCCTAAAATATGTCCTGAATTATGTAGCGTAAGCTTCACATCTGGAGCAATATCAGTTACCTTACCCCATGATAAAGGAATGGTATGAAGTACAGTATTTTTCACATCCCGTTTAGAATAGGGAGGTGTGGTGCCTTCTCGCTCGCAAATCTGTACAAAATCGAGTTGGAGCATAGTAGAGAGGTTTCGCGTAGGTAAAGTACTATAAACTGGGCCTCTGTAACCATATTTAAACAAAAATGGTACCATCCCACAGTGATCGAGATGTGCATGTGATACAATAACGGCATCCAAATCTCGAATGTTAAATTCTGGAAGATTGAAAAAGGGAAATCTCTCCCGAGGATTTCCGACATTCAGTCCACAATCTATTAATATATTACTATCTTGTGTTTGCATAAGGATAGCCGAACGTCCAACTTCGCGAAATCCGCCTAAAGCTGTCATACGTATGTTAAGGTCCTTATACATCACAGGGCGATGGATTCGTTTTCCGATTCTGAGAAGGATATCCTTTTGGGTTTGGCGTTCTTTTGCTAACATTCCTCTAATTAATTGAATCGTTCGAGATGTTAATGGGGGTGTTCGAATCGTTCTGGGCTGCCAGAATGTATTTGCTCGAATTTCTTTAAGGTTGACTCCTTTTTTCCCGATAACTATTCCCGGTTTTCCCGATTCTATGATCACTTCTCCTCTGGTATGATCGAACTCAATACCACTAATCTCTGCTTCCTCGCCCACCAAATTACGAATATATTTCTCGGTCTCCGCGGGATCCATCCGTTTATCAACATTCCATCGGATCACTATTCGTTTCCGCATCTTTTTTGCTAGCTCTTTTAAGATGTCAGATTGCTGGATAAGCTCTACGTCCGCACCGTCAGAATCGCCTTTCGAGTAGACTGCGATTTCGGGTCCTTCGAATTCAATTTTCTGAATCTGAATATCATCGGGAAGATATTCTCTTATTTCCTTCTTTATTTTTTCTAATTCTCTTTCAAAACTCATTGTCATTCGCTTATTTATAAGTTAGATAAAAGTTCTAATCAGTTGTTAATTTTTTATCTTTAAAATTTATGTTGATTGATTATTAAATTCTACTTGATATTAAATATTCAAAAAATAGGTCTCGTGATTAAAAGACACACAGAAACCCATTATTTGTAAATTTTATTGGTAATGTATAAAATACACATATTTAACAAGCAGTTGTAATTAATTCTCCTCTAATATAAGAATTATATCGTATAGAGAATGTTTTTGAAGCTTGGGTTTTAAATTTCCTAAAGCTCTAGGATTTAAGAATAAATTTTACAATAAAAACCTTTCTATTGTGGTATGATTTGATATTAACCGTTTTTGTTATTATTTTATACTAATAGCATTAATTAGGCTTAAATTTGAAAAGTAGGTAATTTTAATAGAACAATGGGGTAATATGAATTAATCATCAGATTTTTTAAAATTTACTTTATTCTATAATATCCAAAAATAAAGAATAGTGGAATTATAAAATCACTTTTGTTTACTATACTTTTTAAAAAATCCGAACTTCTATAGACTAAATTACTGTAGTTTTGTCAAAATGTCGTTAGTTAATATTGGTTGCATCGCCTCAGGTTCGGGCTCTAATTTTGAGGCAATCGTACAATCAACAAGATCTGGTATATTAAAGGGGAAGGCGAAAGTCAGCGTGCTTATATGTAATAAATCAGGTGCCTATTGTATGGAAAGGGCAGAAAAGCTCAGAATTCCCTGTGTCTTAATAGAATCCGATAAACATCATGGAACGAGAGAGGAATTTGATAGAAAGATGATAAAAGTTCTGAAAGACTTTAACTGTCAATTAATTGCGCTAGTGGGCTATATGAGATTAGTAAGCGGGGCATTTATCGAAGCTTTTAATGGGAATGTAATGAATATCCATCCTGCTTTACTTCCTTCTTTTAAAGGAATGCACGCTCATAAAGACGCCCTAGATTACGGGGTTAAAGTTTCCGGTGCGACAGTACATTTTGTGGATGTGAAAGAGGACCATGGACCGATTATCATTCAGAAATGTGTACCGGTCTATGCCGACGATACTGAAGATACGTTAGGAGATCGAATAATTCTCTGGGAGCATAAAATATTTCCGAAAGCGATTGAACTTTTTTGTGATGGGAGACTTAATATAAAGGGAAGAATCGTCCATATTAAAGGAGAGATTGAATTAGGATAATAGAGTTCCGTTTAATTCAATATATAACGATATTTTTCTCATTAATAATTAGATTCTTTTATAGACTCTTGGATCAAATTCTCTTTAATATAATTTAGCAAGTCAATTACATTCTCTAAGAAAAGAGCAAATTCCAAATTCCAAATAATTTCACTAAAATTCATGAATACGATTAATTTAAATTGATAAGATTAATTATCTAAATGGGGAAATGATTCGATGATTGCTCTGACCCATATGAGATTGGTACGGTGTATCAATTCAATGATAAAGATCTTGAGTTAAGAGAATTCATCTCCCCACATTACTTCTCATTAAAGTACAAAATTATTAATCAAAATATTAATTTTCATATTCAAATCATAAAAGATAAGCAAAGAGAATGCCGCGTCGAAAAGATATCAGCGAAATACTGGAACTGATGGAAAATACAGAAAATATTAGAAATATCGGGTTTGTGGGTCATATAGACCACGGTAAAACCACCCTCTCTGATTCATTACTCAGCGAAGCGGGTTTACTAAGTCCAGAATTAGCGGGAGAGGCTCGCGTATTGGATTATTTAGAGGAGGAGCAGCAAAGAGGGATTACTATGAAGTCATCTAATATTTCTCTTTATTATGAACATCCTTTGGAGAAAAATGAACCCTTTTTGATAAATTTAGTTGATACTCCAGGTCATCTAGACTTTTCAGGGAAAGTTACAAGAGCTCTAAGATTAATCGACGGGGTCATCGTCGTAGTAGATGCTGTTGAAGAAATCATTGCCCAATCGGAAACGGTTATCAAGCAATCCATTGAAGAAGGGGTAAAACCAATATTATATATCAATAAAGTTGATCGTTTAATTAGAGAATTGCAACTGACAGAGGACCAAATTCGAAAGAAATATAGCAGAATTATAAAGGCGTTCAATACTCTTATAAAAAGGTTTGCGGATCCCCCGTTTGATAAAGAATGGCAAGTGAGTCCAGCTGAGGGGAATGTAGCCTTTGGGTCAGCACTTCACAAATGGGGCTTCACACTGAAAATCCTACAAAAAAGCGAACTCAAGTTTAAAGATATCGCCAAACGCTATGAAAAGGAGAGCTATTCGAAAGAGACATACTCAGATTTAACCGTATATCTGCCTATTGATAGAGCAATTTTGGAAATGGCTATAAATCACCTGCCTAATCCTATTGATGCTCAAAAATATCGGATAAAGAAATTATGGAAAGGTGATATAAATTCAAAAATCGGAAATGCAATTATCAATTGCCAGCCGGATGGACCTTTAGTTATGTGTGTGAGTAAGGTAAAAGCAGAAAAGCATGGCTTGGTGGCTACTGGGAGGATTTTTTCGGGAAAATGTACCAAGAAAACGGAGGTGTATTTAGTAAGAGAAAATAACTATGAACGTATCCAACGCCTTTCATTGTATATGGGACAGAGAAGAGAGCAAGTCGAAAAAATTCCCGTTGGAAATATTGTCGCTCTGGAGGGATTAAAAGCAATTAAGAGTGGAGAAAGTATTTTTGAAAGCAGTGTATCAAATAATCTTATTCCTTTTGGAGAGGTCAAATATGTCACCACTCCTGTTATCACGGTCTCTATTGAACCAGAGTATTTAAGACAAATAGACGAGATGAAGCGAATTATAGAGAATCTTTTAATCGAGGATCCAAATTTAAGATTTGAGATCAATGAGGAAAACGGTGAGTTTCTCTTATCTGGTATGGGTCCATTGCATTTGGAGGTTACTGCAAAGGAAATCGAGAAACGAGGGGTGAAGGTGGACATCTCCGAACCGAGAGCAGTATTTAAAGAATCTTGCAGAAATGAATCTTCCATAATTAGATCCGCAGGGCCTAATGAACAGAATTATGTAGAATTAAAAGTAGCTCGTTTAGATGAAATTACTCTTGAATTTTTCAAATCTACAAACATTCATGACATTAAGAGGAGGAAAGAATTAGAAGAAGCATTAGAACAAGAAACAACTTTAAAAGACAAGGAGCGGCAAAACTTATGGAAATGCGATGATGATTATAATCTTTTAATAAACGAGGCGGAGATGGAATTAGACGAGTTTTACGAGTCTTTAATTGAAGGTATTATTGATAAAATACATTTTAATGGCCCTTTATGTGGTGAAAAATTAACAGAACTTAAAATTACTATTAAAGAATTGGCAATTGCGAGGATTGATGAGGAAACTGCGTTTACTCAATTATCTGTCCTTTTTTACGATGCGATTAAAAAAGCGCTCAATGAAGCCGAACTCGTGTTACTCGAACCTATTTATCATACAATCATTCAATTGCCCCCCAATTATGTGAAAAAAGCGCTTTCTATCTTATCAAAATACTCCGCAAAAATAAAAGAAATTGATCAAGATAATGAATATCAAGCTACCATCGACATCTTATTGCCAGTGCGCTATTCTGTTCAATTTGCCGAAGATCTACGATCCACGACATCTGGGAGAGCCTTCTGGCAAAATGAATTGTATGCGTTTTCAGAAGTTCCTAAGAATGAGGCTGATAGAATAATTTCTGATTTGAAGTTTAAGAAAGGATTATCTTGGTAATTTGATTATCCTAAAGTTATTTTAATCTAAATTTGTTTATTTCTATTAAAATTTTCAGATTTTAGGGAAGGCCAAGATTTGAAATTGTTCTCTCATACAGAAAACCAAGTCTAGATTTCTAAGATTTTATCAATACAATAAAATTCTGTATCTTTGTTCATTCGTAGATTTCTAATTATCAAAAAATTTCATATTTATCTCCGTAAATAGGGATTCCATCCGAGGGAACAACCAAATTTGAAAATAGTGAGGTAGAAAATACTGTAAATATAAGATTGCTTTCCATAAATTCACATTTCTGTAATCCATTGACTTTTTTTTTATCTTGTGTAATCTATCTACGCTCAGCCAGCTTGAATCTGGATGGAGTCTATAATCAACTGGTTGGTTTTTTGAATTAATCATACAATATTTAATATACTGAAAGGGATATCCTAATAGTTCGGATGCCACTTTATCTCCCCTTAACATATCTTTTGAAATTATCATTCGATTGAATTCTACAGGATACATGAAATGAGGGCCCACTCCCGTACCAATATTAAACGAACCTAAAATATTAATATCGGGTGATATGATCCTGGCAGCGGCAGCGACAGCATAATCTATTCTAGAATATTTTCGGTGGTAAATAGACTTTCTAAATTCTGCTATAGCACCGTACATGTTCTTTTGGTTTGCTGTCAAACCACATTCCCAGTGATGTTTGGGAGGAGCAAAACTTATGATTTTGGTCTCTGGTTTTACTAGAATTTCGGGCAACTTTAGAGGTATATCTAGATTGAGACATTTCATATTAACGGTTGTATAATCCGATAAATTGACAAACTTACAATTCATTTTTTTACATAATTGTTCATATCCACGAACTTTGAGTAATTTCTCGTCCATAATCCTGGCTCTCATATTAGCTTCACAAATAAAAGGAAGAGCACCCATCTTTCGTGTTTTTTTGATAATGGCTTCACATATGAAAGGATCAGAAAAGGATGTTTGAATATAATCAATTCCGCCTCCAATATTCAGTTTGATAGCAACATGATCACCTTTTTTAATAACAGTTTCGGCATGTATTTTATCAAATGCTTCAGATACTTTTGAATAGAGATTTTTCTTCTCGCTAATATCTTGAATGAATACGGTCTTATCTTGTTTTAATACATCATGTTTTTTTTCTATACCATATAGACCTTTATCTTTATTGAATATCTTATATCTTTCAGTTTCATATTTGATCAAAAAAATTTACCTCTTTAGGTTGAATTTCCAATCTTCTTTCCTTATGAAAAAAGTATACAATCGATTTTTTTAACATATTTTGAATATCAATGAGCTTTAATTGCGACCAATCTTAAATATTGTTATTGTGTAGATGAATAATTAATAATTATCCTTAATTTCAAGATACCTTCTTAACTTCAATATTTAATAGATACTACAATAATATAAGAATGCACCTGCCGGGAATTTCGTGTTCCTTCTCAGATGAAGGGAAATTTCGAACCCGGGACACGGGCTTGGGAAGCCAGTATATTACCACTATACAACAGGTGCGATGTTATTCTTTAAAAAAATAATTGAAAGGAAAATATTTATGAACTTGTAATCAAAACTACTAAATTAAATTTATTACTTAAGAAAGAGATGATTCTTCCTACACGAATTTTTTATTAATAACTATTAGAAATTAATTTTAAAAATTCTAAAGACACTATGGTAATTAAGCTGTTAAATCTATTATGGAAGTTATTCATAGTAAGAAATTTAATTGAAATAGATTAAATTAAAATAATTCATTCTAAAGTTAACAACCACTTATGATTTATCAAGGCCTTTTCAATATTCTTGATTATATTTTCAAGGAAAGTGAACTATTCTATATTGAAGTTGACAACTATTTTAAGACAAAATTAAGCGATTCTATCGAGATTGATCAAGTTAAGAGAGAAAGCATAAATGAAGATTTGATCAGTCTAACGGAATATTTAGCACCCTTATTATTAGAAATTGGATTTGAAGAATCTGAGGTGACTAATAAGTTATTCGACCCTTCCTTGAAAATTAAAGAGAAAGATAACGAAACGATTAATAGCACATTGGACCTCTTTGATAGTAGGATTGCCCCAATGATCCATGAGCTTATATTTGAAAAGATTTGTCATTATTTGGTAAATTTGGATGGATCTGAAGTGATTCTAACATTAAGAAAAGAGGGTGCTTTTCCTTTGGAATTACTAGTTGAAATTAGACAATTAAAGGACAATTTCAATCAAAATGAAGAGAAACTAGAAGCTTTGAAAGATTATATTCAACTCAAAAAACAAATTATTGATAAATATTGCCAAAATAAAAGACAAATAGAAAGCCTCGAAGATTTACGCGAAACTCGCAACAAACTTCAATTATTATATTTAATTTATCGCATTATTCATTTTTTCCATCTGGAAAGAATTTTTGATTTTGAACATATAGAAATTTATCTTCAAGAACATATCGATGAATGGTTAAGAACTATCCCTCTCGTGTCTTTGAGAAATCCCGACCTATATTTCTGCGGAATTTATTTAGCCCATAATTTAGGCATCAAAATTATTAAAGAAAAAGTGAAAGAATTTATATCAGAACTATATTTGGAGTATAAAGACGAATATGAAGCTCCAATAATGGAAGGAACGAGTAATTTGTATTATTTTGTGAAATCTCATGAATATCTAAATATTAAACTAGAAGAAGATCAAATTAAGAAATTAGTACAAGCAGATTCAAAATTCTTTGAATCCCATCGACTAAAAGATTTCGAAACGGCTCGATTAGTGGTAATTCTTAAGATTTACAATATGCTTAGTCTATATAATCAAATAGATAGGGATAAAAAACAAGCGATTGAGGGAGAAATTGAAAAAAGAATTAAAGAAAATAGCATTCAACAATATCGAGATGGGTTATTTTCCTCTGAAGCTACTTATTATGTTCTCTTTTATCATTATATGGTGAATAAAATGGACAAACTTGAAAATATTATATTGCTAGATAACATAATTTCAAGAATTTATCGGAATATTGAATTAATGGTGTTTTCAGAAGATACGAGCTATGATCTTGTTAGCGAAGTCTTCTATTCTTGTGAAAGCTTAAAGCTTTTAAATTGTATTGAGAAAAAGTCCGTAATAATTCATCTTGCACGGTATTTATTCCCTGAGAAAGTTTTCCAAAAGATAAAAAATGAAGAAGAGTTCAAATTCGATACAAAAAATTTCCGACATCTGAGAGTGGATCCGATTAGTGGAGAGACAATCTATTGATAAAAACACGCTTGTTTAAGTTTTATTTCAAGATATTATTAAAACGGGGATTTCAGAAAGATTTATAACTCGTTCCGTAACATGGCCCATCATAATATCAACAACATGCTTTTTCCCACGGACTGACATGATAATCAAATCAAAATTCACAGAGTAATTTATTATTTCTTGTACAGGATCTCCCTTAAGCATTTTTTCTTTAATTAAGGTATGATTAAAATCAAGATATTTAATTTCTTGCTTTGCCTTATTAATATAATTCTCTCCCTGTTGTCTAAATTTTCGGGATAATCCAGAATAACTCTGATCCTCATTTGCGCTTAATTTTTTAATATTTTCCTCATCAATAACATATAGGATATGCACTTCACAATTTGGAAAGTTTTTCGCAAATTTCACAGCATATTTAAATGCATTTATGCTTTTGGGGGAGCCGTCAATCGGCACAAGAACTTTTCTATAGGAGATTTCTTCAGACATAACCAGACCATTTATAATCCTTACGGAATATTTTTAATTTAATATATTCGGTTCAATTTATATTTAAGTTTATTTTGATAATAATTAATATTATCTGTTGTGCGTCTTAAATCCTAATTTTGACTTATTGTGTTGGATTATTTCCACAATTGGGACATTTATTAGCACTCCGAGTAAGTATCATTCCACAATTAGGGCATTTACGTATCAAGGGCTGGTGATATGTGAAATTTAAAGATTTCGGAATATCTCTTTTTGGCGTTTCGATTTTATATTGCTTTTTTGATTTTTTCCTGGAGGATTCTGGTTTTTCTCTCGAACTGGGTAGATAAGAGGAAAGCGATATTTCATTACTTTTATAAATCAAACCAAAAAAGAAAAGAAAAAGAAAAATAATCACTAATATGGACACAAGAAAATTGGTTCCAGACAATACCATATATATAAGGAGAGTAAGTAAAATGATTGTTAAAACTATTAATGATATCTGTTTCTTCTTGCTAGTCATGCTAATTTTTGATTTTTTTTGCTCATTCATAAGTATTTTTTACGAAGGTGTTGTCTTGCTTCTTCAATAAATTGCTTCGCCTTTTTACTTTCTATTTCTTTCTCAATCTCTTCACTGATTACATCTCTTTCCATTTCTGGTCTAAATATTATTTTAGAATAGTGATCCTCTAAAATAAATGGATCATATTCGATTCCCCGTCCTTCATAGAATTTAAAAAAGAATTCATAAAAATTTAGTCTCAGCGCATTTAAAAATACGATAACACCTTCTAGTAATATTACCAACGCATTGCCGAATATCAAAGCAATAATTATTATTATTTGTTCGAGTATCCCACCGATTGTGATTATTTGAATCATTGCCTCGACTGCCACCATTAATGAGATATGGGCCAACGCTAAGGCTAATAACCTTAGATATGATAATACATTGCTTGGGAGTGAAAGCACAGTCTCGAAAGTCTCCATCGAACCTTCGCTTATTAATTCTCCATAGGATTCCCCCTTTAGGTAAGAAATTCCAAGCAATTTTCCAAATGGTTTTAAAATTATTAATAATAATCCTGGAACGATGGGTAATAATATAGGATAAGGGTAAGAGAGCCATGCGTTTATATCTATTCCCCAATTTAGCACGAGAAAGACAAGAAAATCTAAAAACAGGATTTTAAGAATAGGTTCTGTAAAAGCTTGATAAAACTTTCTTTGGACGCAATAATTAATGAATCTGATAATCCAACCCAGGTTAATATGAAGAACTCCAACAAATATAGTTAAATAAAACAAAGCCATTACATTATTTAAGGGGCTAAATAAAGTGACGAATCCAATAAACGGCAAGGGAATCGCTACTGGCTGGATATGATAACCCAGAATTTGATGACCTCCGAAAAATTCACCATATAAAAATCCAAATAAAATAGCCCACCAACCACAATAAAAAACAATCCAAGAGATATTCCTTACTTTATATCGTTCTCTAAACGTAATTGCACCAATAAATCCAGAAATTATTAATACAATACCATGCCCAATATCTCCAAACATTATTCCAAATAGAAAAGGAAATGTAAAAAATAGAAAAGGTGTAGGATCTATTTCTGAATAGGTTGGAATTCCGTACATCTTCGTCAATGTTTCAAATGGTCTTACAATTCTATTATGAGTTACTCTCGAAGGAGCTTCTTTCCTCAAATCTTCTTCTTTCTCCTCTTCCTCTCCCTCTGATTGCTCGTTTGCTCTTTCCCCTCGTTTTATGTTTTTTCCCTCTAATTTTCGTTTAGGTACTTTTTCTTGTTTTTCAATATCAATATCTTCAATCCTGATTTTAGATTTAAATTCTTTTTTGAGTTTTTTTCTTGTCTGCATTTTATCTTCAGAAGGTACATAAAATTTTAACACAACTCTATCCGAAGAAAGTGAGGAAAATTGATTTTCTGCCCAATTATATTCTTCAAGATTCTCGACTACTTCATTAATCGCTGCAAATTTTTTTAGATTTTCGTTTCTTAAGCGTTCTAATTCTTTTTGATATTTACCTAGAGTTTTATTAATTGAGTCAATTTCTTTGTCAATCCTTTCAAAATTTATACCATCATAAGTGAGATATTTCTTGAGAATTGGAATTTCCTCTCCATGAATAATATTAATTCGTTCTCTTAGTTCTTCTTCTTGTCTCTTTGGATAAATTATGAAAAATACAATTCTATCATCTGATATAGAAGAATATTGGTATACGTTTGGAAATTCTTCAAATTGGAATAATTCTCTAAGATTTGGAAGGTTTTTTGAATATGTAATATATGTTTTCATATCCAATTGATCAAAATAACGTAATTCCTTACGACTAAAATTAAATTTATCTAAAAATCTGTATGTTGATTCAATATCAAGTACACTTTCTAATTCCAGAGTTGCTTTATTAATATATCTTTCGAGTTCATTTATTCGGTTCATATAAAAGTTAGTCTCGTCAGTCATATGGTGGGTTAATTCATACAAATCTTTGACTTTAAATTCCTTTTTTTCCTTATCTTCCACAGATATTTGGTTGAGTTCGGATACAGAGATGTTTAATTTCTTGAAAAGGTCTCTTAAATTAATCCTTAAATTTTTAATAATGTCTTTATACTCTTTTGTCTTCTTTTCTATTTTCTCTTGTTCCCGTTCTTTTATGTGTACATTCTCTTGGTCAGCAAGTTCCATCAAAAGACTATCTTTCAAATTTCTTTGTATAATAACTTTAAATAAGGTAATTTTTGACATTTAGTTTTATTCTCCTATTATTTCCTCATTTTTAATCATATCTTTTGTTTTTTTCAATCTGGTAAAATCTTCACGCTCAGTTTCTTCTAATATGCGTTCTATTTTTTTAATATCAGATTGAATTCGTGGTTTAATTACATTTTTTAACCCCTGTATTCGTCTACTTACTTTTTGGAAATTAAACGCATACTTTATTAATACATCTTCAGTTTCTGCCAATAAAATCATCTGTTCAAAAAGGTCTTTTAATATCCCCATTAGTTTATCTAAATGTTTACTTGTACCATCAAATGCGTAAGGAGGAAGTTTTTCTTCCTTTTCAAATTCCAGTTCGAGTCTTGGAACAGCTACTCCCATCTTTTTAGAGTATTTTAATTCTACTCTGGGTTTATATTGAATCTTTCCCAAGAGACTTATTAAGCTCACTGAGCGTTTCCCTTGTTCTTTATAAGTCTCATTAAGATTCCACATGGCTTTTTGTAGCTGCATAAAAAATTTTTTCCGTTGGTTTTTATAATTCTCCCAAATATTCCTTATTTCTTGGATTAACTGCGTTCTTTTATAATCTAAAAAGTCTTTCCCCTTGTCTACAAATTCTAATCTATCTTCTAAATCTAATAAATTACTCTTCGTTGGCTTTATTTCTCGAAAAGACATAATATCAACTCAAATATAATATTTATCTATGTACTCTTGATGAATTCTACTTAATTGAGATCTGTCTAAAATAGATAAGACTTCCCATGCTAAAGAAAAGGTATTTTCAAATGCTCGATTTTCTTGTAAACCTTGATTTAAAAATTTATTTTCGAAGGTATCTGCAAATTCAAGTAGTGCCCGTTGGTCTCTATTTAGGCTGTCCTCACCAACTATTGAAACTAAATCTCGGACATCTAAAGCATTAGAATAAGATGCAATTAATTGGGAACTGACATCTGCATGATCTGCACGCGTGGTTTCTTTTCCGATAGCATCTTTCATCAGTCTTGATATCGAAGCAAGAACCTCAAAGGGAGGATAAACTTCTTTCTTAAATAAGTCTCGATCTAAGACAAGTTGACCATCTGTAATATAACCTGACGTATCAGGTATTGGATGGCTTATATCATCATTTGGCATTGTCAATATAGGAATTTGGGTAACTGAACCTTTTTTACCTTTTATAAGCCCCGTTCTTTCATAGATCTTTGCGAAATCAGTATATATATGACCAGGAAATCCTTTTCTACTGGGGATCTCTTCCTTTGCCAAGCTAAGTTCCCGTAGGGCTTCTGCATAATTTGTCATATCGACCATAACAACTAATACATGCATATCTCTTTCAAATGCAAAAAATTCTGCCGTGGCTAGTGCGACATGCGGGATCATTAACCTTGCCATAACGGGATCGTCCGCAAAATTTATGAAGGAAATGATATTTTGCACGTTTCCGCTCTCTTTAAAGCGATCTATAAATGAGATAGCTTGATCTTGAATTACACCTATTCCACAAAAAATTATAAGAAAGGGCTCCTCGGTTAGTACCTTCGCTTGAGTAACTATTTGAGCTGCTAATTCGTTATGATTAAGTCCTTGTCCACTAAAGATGGGAAGTTTTTGACCTCTAATTAATGTAAACAATCCATCAATACCTGAAATACCCGTTTGAATGATATTTGTAGGATAATCCCTGGCATAAGGATTGATGGGAGTGCTACTGATATCTCTCTTCACTTCAGGAAGAATATCAATATCCAAAATTTTTCTTGTTTGTATATCAATAGGTTGCCCCAAGGAATTAAAAGTACCACCCAACATGTCTTTTGAAATTTTTAATTTAAAAGTGTCTCGTGTGAAAAACACTTCCGCATTATTTGAAGAAATTCCCTTGGTATCTTCAAATACTTCGATTAGAATTATATCCTCATCCATCTGAATGACTTCACCGTTTCTGACCTCACCATCATTTAAATGGATTTTAACCATTTCTCCATATTGAACATCATGCTTATTTTTCAGATATATTAATGGTCCGATTATTTGTCGGATTTTTTTATAACTCACACTCAATAACTTCTCACTACTCCATAGGATTTCTTGAGGGATTCTATTTGATCAAGAAGGTTTCTTTTAACCTCTTCGATAGTATTGACTTGATCATTAGGAATTGTGTTTTTAATCCGTTTAATTTTATCAATTACTTCAAGATCTTTAATATCCTTAATGATATACCCTTGTCTTAGCAAATCTTTTGCTTCTTGATATAATAACAAAATAAGTTTAATTAAAGCAATAGTCTTGTTAGGAGAGGTAAAATTGTCAATATCATCAAACGCATTCTGAATGAGAAATGCTTCTCGAATTAAATCGGCAATAAATAAGTCCAATTGTTGGGACTCGGGAAGGTTCTCTTCTCCCACGAGTTGGGTCATATTCTTTAATTCATTTTCCCGAGAGAGGATTAGATTGACTTGGTTTCTACAATGAAACCAATCTAGTTCTAACTCAATCCATTGGATGTCTATATTTTTTTCCCACCATTTTCGAATATATCCGGGATAATTCGAATACGATTCCAGCCAATTTATCGCCGGATAATGCTTTTCATAAGCCAGTTCGGCGTCTAAGGCCCAAAATGTTTGTACAAATCGTTTCGTATTTGATGTGACGGGTTCACTAAAATCACCTGCGGGTGGGGAAACAGACCCAATAACAGTTAAGGTACCAGTTTTACTATTCTTATGTTCATGATCCCCAATCGTTTCTATCACACCTGCCCTTTCATAGAAGCCTGATAGACGCGACGCTAAATATGCAGGATAACCTCCTTCTGCGGGCATCTCTTCTAAGAGACCAGAGATTTCTCTTAATGCTTCTGCCCATCGTGAAGAACTATCTGCTTGAAGGGCAACGTTATATCCCATATCTCTATAGTACTCCGCAATAGTAATGCCAGAAAAAATACTTGCCTCTCTAGCCGACACGGGCATATTGGAGGTGTTAGTAATGAGAATGGTTCTCTCTAAAAGCGGTCGGCCAGTTCTTGGATCCTCGAGTTTTGGAAATTGTCGTAAGAGGTCTGCTACTTCATTGCCACGTTCTCCGCAATGAACAAAAACGATGATATCTGCATCAGACCATTTTGCTATATTCTGCTGGAGCACCGTCTTTCCTGTACCAAAACCTCCCGGAACGGCGACCGTTCCTCCTTTAGATATTGGAAAGAGTAAATCAATAACTCTCTGTCCGGTTATAAGAGGTTCATCTGGAGTTAATCTTTTCGAAAATGGCCTATTTCGAGTGACAGACCATTTCTGAATCATATTAAAAGTTCTCTCCTTATCTTCACTTTGGATTTTATAAAGATCTTGATCAACCTTGTAGTCTCCCTCTTCAGCAATCTTTATCAGAGTTCCCTTCACATTAGGAGGAACCATAATATAATGAGTGATCGCTTGAGTTTCCTCAACTTTCCCTATTACGTCTCCAGGATTAACTTGAACATCGATATCTTTAAGAGGGGTAAAGTGCCATTTCTTTTCCCTATCCAAAGCCGGAATATCAATGCCTCTTGTGATAAACCCGGATTTCTCCATTTCAAAAATCTTATCTAATGGTCTTTGAATTCCGTCAAATATATTCGATAATAAGCCGGGACCCAATTCCATTGATAAGGGTTCTTCTAAATAGAGGACTTCTTCATTCAATTTTAGGTTATCAGTATCTTCAAAACATTGCACACTTATTCTATCAGAATATATTTGGATGACTTCTCCTATAAGGTTTTGTTTGTTAACTTTAATAAGATCATGTAATCTTACATCATGTTCTAAACCTTTTACGGTTATTAAAGATCCATTGACTTCCGAAATGTATCCTTTAGTAGATTGTTTAGATTCTGTCATAATCTATTAAATATGTCTCGATTTTTTTTTTATTTTCGTTAATAATATCTTCAAATTCAGATTGTATCTTTTTTATTTCAGCATCTTTTATGATATCGGAAAACTCCATCTCAATAAGAGAATAGTTTTCTTCAATGATATTGTCAATAGTGTAATCAAAAGATATTTCTCCATCAGCCTGCTCTAGGATAAGCCCTCCAATGTTTATCCTTGAGGATCGCTTAATTATAAATTCCTTTTGGATAATCTCTGTGAGTTTATGGTTATTTTTTTCAAAGAATTCATAATCTTTTTCATTAAAATAAAAAATTGAGTTTTCTGGGATATAATTTTGACCTTTTATCTCTCGAATTAAACCAATTAAATAATTCAAATAACCTTGATAATTACTTTTAATGTGATTTTCTATTTCTTTATGTAGATCTGTAATAAAAACTTTAATCAAATTATTTTTCAACTCTAATATCCTATCTTTTGATTCTAAAAGAGTTGAGGAGAGATTCATATTTAAAATATTATTATAATCATCAACAAATTGTTGCCGAATTTCATTCGATTTTGTATCTAAACGATTTCGATAGCGTTTTTTTATTTCTGCTTTTCGGAATAACATCTCTTGATTTAGGTCTTTTATCTTATCCTTTGCTTGCTCAATAAGATGCATTCCCAATTTCCCAAATCTAGATTTAATATTAAAATTTTTATCTGAAATTCTCAAACACCACTTATATCAGTAATTTTCCTTTTTGTTTGTATACTTTCTTTAAAAAAACACTCCTCTCTTCAATTTCTTCTTGAAATATATCCGGCATAAGATAAATGAATGGTTTTGTATTGTTCAGTTTAAAATCTATCAAATAATCAATAATCTCATCTGGTAAATCCATTGCGATTAATATCATGGTGATTGAGGGATTATCGCTTACTTTTTCAAATATATCCATAAATTTATTTGGATCCTCAACAACCGTTCCATCAACTCCCAAAAGTCCCATAAGAATCACCAACTCATCATACCCTATAATATGGATTTTTTGATGTTCAGACATTAAAATACAACTCCAATATCTTTTAAAACTCTTTTAATAATTTGCACTTTATTAATTTCATAATCTTTTTTGGTATTTTCAATTTCTTTATCTATTTGTTTTTTAAAATTCTTAATTTTACCATTAATTGTACTTTTTAAATCTTCTAAAATTCTTTCGACATAGTTTCTCTTTTCATCTAAAGTTTGTGTGAGATTATATTCTTCTTCTTCTCTTAATTTGTTTAATTCGGATTCATTTTCATCTTTTGCTTTTTCGATCAATTCTTTATAAGTTTCTTCAATATCATCTACAAATTCAAATATACTCATTTCTCCACACCATTCTCATATGCCTTTATTTATTAAATATTTGAAATTTTTTATGAATGATTCTTATTGCGTTAGGAACAATCTCGAATTTAATTTCCTTTTCTTTCTTTATCAAAACTTCAAAAATCCTGTAAATCGTTGAGTAATCTATTTTATCAATTTCTAATTTAAATTCATTAAAATAAAATTTTTGGTATATTCTTTCTAATTCCCAAATAGGGTGCTCCATCTCATTGGAAAGTTCTTTATAAAATATTTTAATTTTATCTTCTGTCTTAAGTCTAGTATTCAATTGATTGAAAAAATGCTCAATGGTGTTCTTTTCTATTAAAAGATTCAAAGCATCAGAATCCAAAAATAAAAAACTATGGACCAAAAATTGAGAGAGCAGTTTCTTGTCAATCTTGTTTATTATGCCTCTATAAATCATATTAATATTATAGATTTCTGTTATGTATCGTGTAAATAGAGAAATCATTTCTTCTTCGTATTTGTTTAGAGTTTTTCGCTCTTTCACGAGGTTTTTATAATATAATTGGTCTAAAAAGGACTCCAAAACAAATATTTCATTATTATTCTTGAAGTAGAGAATACCTTCTCTAACTGCCTTATAATATCTTGTTCCTCTTAATTTGAGTCTAATTTCATCCAAGGAAGATATTTTCACTAATTCTCTCATAAAATCTTCATTTTCTAAATATTTATGTACCAAAAAGTTTACGTTTTCTCGTTTTTCTTCGATTCCCATCCCAATAATCGATCCTAATATGATCTGTTTCAGATTTAAAATTTCAAATTTCATCAAAAAATCTTTCAAGAAATTCCTCATATTCTCAGGTGAGAATGAAATAATCCTTCCAATTAGTTTGATGTATATGTTATAAAGCTTTTTCTCGATTTCTTCTATAGTATACTTTTGTAGGTTTAAATCGGGGTAATATGGTTTAATTTTGTTTATAAATTCCCGAATATCATCTATATCTACTAACCCTTCTAGTTCAGAAGGATCCATTATCAACTTTCTTAAAAATCCAATCTTAATGTACGTATATGCATAAGAGGGAACAATAACACTACTCGTTTGCTTTCACCAAGAAATAATATATTATAAATACTCGATTTCAGAATGAATCTATCCTTACGGAATTTTGGTCCATAATAAAATACCAACAATTAAGCCATAAATGGCCAATGCTTCACAGAGAGCTACCACCAAAAAGGCTTGGAAAAACGAACCTTCCCGTTCAGATAATGCTGAGATCGCTGCAGTACCAGTGGTTCTTATTGCCCAGGCACTAGCGATAACAGAAGCGCCCGTCGCAATCGCAGCAGAAATAGCAAACATAGAGAGAGTCATAGGATCAGTCGAAGCATCGGCTTGAGCAGCAACCATATTCACAATACCATCTACAGAAAAGAACACCGTAAAGGTTAAAACGACTTGAAATATGGCTAATAAAAGATAGAACTTTTTTTTGGCATTCATTTTATCCACTTTCTCTTACTTAATTTCCTTTATATTCAGTATTAGTTTTTATGTAATTAAAACAGTTTGTTGTAATAAATTTTAAGCTTTTTATAAATACTTAATTGCAGAATACAAATAACCCTATTTAACTATTTGTTTATAGAAACGATATAATTACCAGATTTTGTTTCGTATCAGTTTTCAATAAAAAAATATTGCTAAATGTAAAAATTAATAGAGTTCATTGGAAAACTAGTTTATATGGTATTTTCTTATAGGATGAGAGGAGTAATAGAAAAAACCTTATAAGAAATATAATAACCAAACTTAAAATTTAAATTTTTAAATAATTCATTTTTTAACGACTAATTCCTAATAAATAAATAAGATATTAGAATTTGTGGAGTGTAAAAATTGGAAATTAAAGATTTAAAATTTGAACAAGGCATAGAAATAAGAGAAACTGATGCATTTCTAATTGTTGATATGCAATATGATTTTTTGCCAGGAGGAGCATTAGCTGTTGAAGGAGGGGATGACATAATTGAGGGGATTAATAAAATTGGGTCTCTATTCCTGAATAAGGGAGCTTCAATAGTACAAACCCAAGATTGGCACCCTCAAAATGATAAATCATTCGCAAGTAATCACCCAGGTAAAGAACCAGGAGATGAATTTCATGGAGATGGGATAGGCCCAGTCTTATGGCCAGATCATTGTGTTCAAGGTACAAAAGGTGCTGAATTCCATAAAGACTTAGATAAAACCTTGGCAAGAGCAATAATACGTAAAGGGATGGATTCTGAAGTCGATTCATATTCGGGGTTTCGTGATCAGTTAAAAAAGAAGGAAACGGGATTAAGAGGTTTTTTAAATGGGTTAGATATCAAGCGAATTTTTATATCGGGATTAGCTTTAGATTATTGTTGTTATTATACTGCAATAGATGGAATTGAGTTTGGATTCGATGTAAATTTCATTGTTGATTTAACCCGAGGTATCGATGATCCCGAAGGAAGCATATCGAACGCATTGAAAGATATGAAAAACAAAGGTGTGAAATTTCTTAATCAGCAGAGTTTTTATTAGAAATTTTCAGAATCCTACTAAGCTTTTTATTTCATTATTTAGATTTAAAAAAAGATAATCTAATTTCAATTTTAGAGAAATAATGTAATTTAAAAAAGGAAGAGTTTTTTATAATATTCAAAGAACCTTCTAAAGCAGGTTTAAGATTGAAAACACGCGTATTAATCGCTGATGATTCCGCGTTCTTAAGGAAAAGAATCTCCGAAATTTTAAGCTCTTCTGATGAGATTGTCCTAATTGGAACTGCCAAAAATGGTAAAGAAGCCATAAAGAAAGCGATTTATCAAAATCCTGATGTAATTCTATTGGATTTAATGATGCCAAAAATAAACGGTCTTGAGGCATTTAGAAGAATCATGGCAGAAAACCCTACACCCACGATCATCTTGTCGAGTATTAGCCCTCAAACTCTGGATTCGTCCGTCCAAGCATTATTGATTGGAGCATTTGATTATATACTGAAACCTGGGACTTTAGGTGCGAAAAAACTCCCTGATTTCAGAAAGAATCTTATTGAGAAGATTTTATTAGCATCAAATTCCCGATTTAATAAAATTTATGGTAAGATGGAATATGAAAAAGATTCGACGGGGAATTTACCTTTTCGGCAACAGTGGGTGGACGAGGTTTTTGAATTTGGAAAATATCTTAAAGAGATAAAACCCTCTAAAATACAAAGTAAAAATGTCTTTAAGGCGGAAAATTATGTAGAATATAAAAAAAAACCTAAACAAGTAACGGATAATAAAATAAGTAAGGAAGATATCGAAGGGCAATCGGAATTACAAAAAGAATATAAAAATAGACTCCATGAAAATCTTGATAAACCAAAAAAAATTGAAAGCGATATACAAAAGCGGGGTAAAAGTACATCTTTTGATGATAAGGATAATATTGATGTATTATATCAAAACCTATTAAGGAAAGAGAAGAGAAGAGAGAAAAAATCTGATAAGTCAGTTCATAAACAGAGTATCCTTAAGGAAATTGAGCATAAGAAAGATATCAGAACTCAAAAAATCAGAATAGAAGATAGCCAACCTAAAAAATATTTTAAAACTATATCAGGGAGAAAGATTCCAAAAATCGATTCTAAAATCGTGGTAATAGGTGCAAGTGTCGGGGGACCTAAAGCATTGAGAATGATCCTTCAAGGTATACCACGAAATTTTCCCTATCCAATCATTGTCGTCCAACATTTAAATGAACATTTTATCTCTCCACTCGCACAGTATTTAAATAAGAATAGTGAGATTAAGGTAAAAGTTGCAGAACATTATGAAATTTTAAGGCCTAGCACCGTATATTTTGCACCTAGTGGAAGACATATTAGCATTAGCACTAAAAAAAAAAGCCCATGTATTATACTTTACAAAGGAAAACCAGTTAATTCATGTGTTCCTTCTGTGGATGTTTTATTTGAATCTGCCTCGGAAATATATAAAAATAAAGTTATAGCTATCCTTCTTACTGGAATGGGGGAGGATGGCGTAAATGGAATGAAAAAGATTCATGAAAATGGTGGAATTACTATTAGTGAATCAGAAGAAACAGCAATTCTGTTTGGGATGCCAAAATTCGCAATCGAAGAGGGAGTAGTTGATAGAATACTCCCAAATTATAAAATTAGAGATTTCTTGGTTCAGAAATCATATTATTAAAGCTACAATCCTTTGGCTATTAATTATACATTCTTATTATTTAATCACATCGGATTTAGCGATTTTCGAAATACATAATTTAAAAAGGATTTCCTATATTATATGGTTAGAACTTAGACGTCTCAATCAAAGGTGTAAGAAAGGTTATTGGTTCTATAAAAATACAGAAAGATTACTACGAAAAAATACTCCAAGAAATAAATAGGTATACGGGGATTAAATTCGAATATTATCAAGAAAGATTAATTGAAAAAAGGATAAGGGCCAGAATTCGTTCTTTAGATCTAAAGACAGAAGAAAAATATTTCGAATATCTTAAGACGAATCCCTTGGAAATAGAGCGATTCTTAGACAATTTTACAATAAATTATTCATATTTCTTCAGAAATTATGAAATTTTTAAGAGAATTGGGGAGTTATTAGAAAAATATCAATTGACTAAGAATAGCTTAATAAAAGTATGGTCTTGTCCTTGTGCAAATGGAGAAGAACCATATTCATTGGCAATTCTATTTGAAGAGTTAAAAGCTGAAAATTCTGATTTCCCAGAGTATAAAATTGTAGCATCCGATATTAATTCTCAAGCAATAAAAAAAGCAAAAAAGGGGATTTACGGGAAACATGCGCTTCACGAGATACCCCCTCAATATTTAAAAAAATATTTTACCAAGATTTCTAATTCAACAACAAAATACCAGATAAACCAAGCTCTTCGAAATAAAGTAGAATTCATCAATGAAGATATTACTATCTGCCATGAAAAATCACAAAAATACGATATTATTTTATGCCGGAACTTTATTATTTATATTAATCTGCTTTCGAGAAACCATTTAATAAGAAATCTAAAAACGTATTTGAATGATGGGGGTTTTTTAATATTGGGAAAAACGGAGCGATTGAATGGCCAAAAAACGTTCAAATTAGTAGATCCAACCAACCATATTTATGTAAAAGGGGAATTACCTAATTTGAAAGAAGGAAATGAAAAGAGTATTCAGCGATTAAAAGATCTGGCAAATTTAGAGACGAGGATTAATGACAAGATAATGGATAAGTACAAAACTATAAGCCTTCAAGAAAAAGATGATGATTTACAACCTTCTGAAATTTCAATAAAAAAGGAAAGTCCAGAAGAAGAACCAGATAAAGAAATTATTAAGTCAAACCCAATTAAAAAACCTAAAAATTTGATAAATATATCAAATATTCTTTCAAAACCTTCAAAATCAGAAATTTATGAGCAACAGATAGCAGAATTGGAAAAATTTAGAACTAGAATAAATAAAGAACTATTCTTTCTTAAACAACAGAGAAAAAAGTTAAATGAAGCTATCCTTAAGTTCGAAGAGGAAAAAAAAGAATTTCAAGAACAGAAAAAAGATTTTGAAAATACCCTGCTCTTATTTGAAAAAGAGAGAAGATTTATCAAAAAGAAATGGGAGAGCTATGAAATGAAAAATGAATTGCTTCGTATTGAGAAGGAAATGTTCAAAAAGCAAGTAGAAAAATTCCAACACAAAATAAAAAACTTTGAAAAATACAAAAACAGAAAAGGATCGTCAGAAAATCATATATCAGAGGCTAAAGTCTTGAAATATGGATACAAAGAGGAGGACCATATTTTACCCCTTGGCCAATATGTCATATCTTCCTCAAAAGATAATTCAAAACACATTCCAAAGAAAATTTCTATAAATGGAATTGGATCAACATATATTTTAATTCTCTGTGATAATTTGAATCAAATCTATGCTATGTCTCACATAATGTATTTGAAACCAAGAAAGGGCCAGAAAAAAGATGAGCTAACCAATAAACATCAATATGCTCAGTTTTGTGTCCCATTCTTAACAAAAAAAATGTTAATAAATGGAGCTTCAGAAAAACTAACTGCGTGTATAATTGGTGGGGCTCAGATATTCAATAAAAAATATAATTCGGTAGAACGGATTCTGGAGAAATTAAAGTTAGAATTAAAAAAATATAATATTTCTATACAAAAAGAACATATTGGAGGAGCATACCCTCGAGATATCAAATTGAATATCAAGAAAAAGCGAATCCTTATCCAATTTGGATCCAATAAAAAAGAAATTAAATTATAAAATTTCATTAGGAAAATGGGTTCCATTGCATTGGTAATTATGTATTTTTTTATGGTGATTTTAAATGATTATTCAAAACCCCCAATTGCGCTTTGAGATGGGTTTTGCTTTTGCAATAATTTAAAAACAATTTCTTATATTATCATTTCACAATTTTTCCAAGGTGATACAAATATGTTAGAATATGATACTTTATTGGTAAAAGATATTGATAACTGGGGAAACCTTTATTCTATAACTCAGTTCCTTGAAAATGTGGAATTAAAACTGAGTGACAACGGGTTTGACCGTGCTAATTCTCGTTTGGTTTTCAGCGTATGCCCAGATGATGTAAATAGGTTAGAAGAACTTGAAACAATCGAAAATGCTCTTACAGGAAAATATAACGGAGAATTTCATCTAGGGGGGCTTGGAGCCTATCCTATGGGTGGGGTTTCGGGGCTAACAGCCGCCAGTCACCATCCTCCCGATGAGCAAAATGGTGGAGACCGAAAAGAAGGTAACCTCATTCTTTTCGTAAGTCCTCATATGGGAATTATGGATGATGCGGGTTCAGCTGTATATGGGAAAATAATTCGTCCAGGACAAGAAAAAGTCACCTCGTCCTGCGGAGCGATGATGGGATTCATCGCAGCTCTCAAAGAAGCGGGCAGTCCAGAGGAGTTTTTCATCGCCCCCGATGAGAATAGAATAGACCCTACTAGAGTAGTCTTACATAATGAACTGATACAAAATTACGCAGATGATTTGGAAAGGATCCTAGCTATTGATGATTATAATAACCAAACACTAGAATTATTTAAACTGAATCATGATGTCGTGGCAAAAAAAACAAAAGAAATAATAGACACCTTTCTAAAAAAGGAACATTTTGAAGGAAATATAGCCTTGATCAGTGGAATCACGATTAATATACCAGAAAGGGACCTATTTCTGATGAAAGATTTTACGTTTCCCAAAGTAGATTGAATAAAATATATTTTTCATTATCCCAAATTTTTTTTTTTCTATAAATTAGAGAATTAAATAATTTAGATCTCTTGAGAATTTTACTAAATTTTTTTATGAATTATCAAGAATCAATAATGCCTTTTTTCTAATAATTACGACGGGATAATAAAATAATAAGGCTAGAAATAAAATAAAAAAAAGATGAGATACTATTAACTATAATTGACTTTTTAACCAGTCTTTTGCTATTTCCACGTTATCTGCTTCAACTAATTGGATTCCAGCAGGTCCAACTTTAGATGCGTAGTTGTCTACTGTCATACTAGTAAGACCAGGGTTATCTGGTTTAATAGTAATAAAATATTCGATTCCGTTTTCAGCAAATGAAGGAAATACATCTGACTCAATAAAGCTATGAATTTCTTTGCTAAAATTACCGCTAGCATTGCTCGAATCAACGATCCAGGCAATTGCACCGCGCTTTTTTGCAATTTCCAATCCATCAATTAGAACAGCATTTCTAAATTCTTCTAGTGAAATATTATAAGAACTCCATACGTCAACTATCGCTTTAGCGCTCCCATCCCAGTGAACTTCTAATTTTCCGGGTACTTCGTGTACTTTCATCTGTATTAACTCTTCTAAGTTTTAAATTACTAATTTTTTCAATACATATAAGGCTAAATAAATCCAAAAATATATAAGGGATTAGTATAGCTATTTTAGAAAAAACAATTTTTCTTCCAGTGTATTTTTTTTTTTTTATTAAATCCCCTAGTTATTCTAAATTATTTTAATCAGAATATATTCTTCTTCTATTTATTATTATACTCGTTTTTTCGGTTAGGAATAAAAAGTATCGATAAGAATAAATTTTTATAAGATTAGTCGATATTTGTGATAAAATATTTTTTTGTTTACAGAATTAATTACCGAGTATATAAATATGATAACATACGGACTTATTAGAATTATCGAACTCTGTTCAAATGAAATTCATCTCTTCTATAATAATATTGATAACTATTTCAAGCAAAAAATTCATGAAAATATACGTGAATTCTTGGTAGATTCCGATCAAATCCTACAAAAATTGCTTAGTCTTTGCCATAATTCTCTTAGTGAATTTGGATTTAGAGATGAGGAAATTGAAAGTCATCTATGCCGCATTTGGAAGACAAATATTGAAGAGCGAATTGGGAATAGAGCAGATATCAACAAAATATATGAAGTGATCTCACCATTTTTATACGAGATATTTATTGAAAAGCTTATTAATTATTTGGTTGATAATAATTCTGCTAAAATTATGGAGATTCTTAAGTCCGAAGGTTTTCTCTCCATAGAATTTATTATAGAATTGAAGAAATTCAAAGAATTATTCGATAAATCATCTACAAAAAAGGCACGTCTACGGAAATATTTAAAAATTCGTGATAAAATAATCCAGAAACTAATTAACAACAAATGGGAAATTGAAAATCTACAAAACTTAGATGATCCACGGGATAGACTCCAGCTTTCTTATATGATTTTTCGTTTAATTGATTTTTTCAATTTGGAAAATATGTTTGACTTTTCTAACATTTCAGAATATATACAGAAACACTATGATGAATGGCTTGATACGATTCCCTTAGTCTCATTAAAAAACCCGGATCTATATTTTTGTGGAATCTTTTTAGCCCATTATTTAAAAATTCCTGTGGATGAGTACACCATTAAATACTTTTTATTGAATATATATGATGAAAATATTGACGAATTTGAAGCCCCGCTTATAGAGGCAACGAATCAAGTGTATTTCTTTTTTAAATCTTCTTGGATGACAGAGTTAGGACTATCAGAACGGCAAATCCAAGAGCTCTTGAAAGGGGACGATCTTTTCTTTCAAAGCAATTACCTAAAAAGTTTAGAAACCTCTCAATTGGTATTAATACTGATGATTTTTAAAAAGTTAGGATTGCTAGATAAATTAGATAAAAATCGTATACGCCCAATCTTATCAGAAATAGAAAAGCGAATTACACCAGACGGGATTAAGCAATATCGGGACGGTTTCATGTCAGCTGAGGCAACTTATTATGTACTTTTTTGCAAACATATGCTTGATGAATTAGACCATTTTAATACAAGGAAAGTAATCGACAAAATGATCTCCCGTATCTTTAGAAACCTAGAGATTACTGATTTATCCAAAGATATTAATTTTGATCTCATTACGGAATTATACTATGCATGTGAGAGTTTACAACTCCTTAATTGTCTCGATATTATGCAGATGACTGAATTATTAGGGAAAAATCTTTTTCCCAACGAGATTATAGATCCGATAGTTAATAATGGGCGGAGCCGATTGAAAGAGGATGAAACCCGGTTGAGGGATATCCGAGTCTCAAAATCAACAGGAAAACTATTACAATAACCTTTTTTTTAAAAAAAGTTTTTTATTCTTTACCTAAAGCTTTAAAGCAGGAAATTAAAATTTTGGAATATACTATTCACTTATTTTCTTTTTCAATTATTCTTAGACTTTAGCAATAATTTTTTTCGACAAATCTTTTAATAACAAATTTCCCATTCCCAATTTTATTTTCTTAGAAAAAACTAGGACAAGAATAAAATTCACATCATTCAATTCCATGTAGTTAGAACAAATTTTCATCCGATTTTCCAATTCCAGGAACATACGCCGGACTGCTACTAATTCTTTCTCGTTTCTAACTTCAAATTCCTTCATCGTATTAAAAAGAGTATTTTCTGGTAATGAGGAATATAATACTTTCCCATTTACCGTGAGGATAGCGCTCCCCAAAATGTCTTTATCTTTAACTGCTGTGCGTAATAAATTAAGGATTTCTTCGAACGCTGGTATGGAAGAGAGGTTTTGCACCTGATCCCCAGAAGTTTGTTCTATGTTTTGTTCATAAAATTCCATACTGGAAAGCTCGAAATCAATCTTTTGATAGCCACGAGTTTGAAAGTTTTTATCCACGAAGGCTTGAAAATGATGATCGCACACAAGCCCCCTCGGTATTGATATAGTCGTTAATTGTTTACTTTCATTAATGATTTTGCAAGGAATGCGTAAATTATTACGAGTTCCACATATAGGACATTCAAGAGTTACTTTTTCATAACTCTCCTCATCATTATGACTAATTTGGTCTTTAGCAATCATTTTCTTTTCATTATACTAATTTAATTCAAGCAGTATTAAATAATAAAAGATTTAATTTGTTATAAATAATGCTACTTTAATGTACAAAAATTCAATAATGTAGTCACTATTATGCTATTTAAGTTTTTATCTGCTTTCATATGATTCCCTTTTTTCTTTTTATGTGTAATTCACATATTTGGTTTGTAAAAACAAAGGTTTAAATAAAACTTTTTGGATATTGTTATCAAAAAGTAAACTTTTGTGAGGAAAAAAACTTACAAAAAAAATGAAGATTTTATAAGGTGATAAAATTTGGCAATTGAAATAGTAGAAGTCATTGTTTTGATTATGATGTGTATAGCAATTATTTCTTTAGGTGCTGCGGCGATTAGATATAGAGAGCTATTAAAATTTATTCCTGCTGGTTTGTGTATTTGGTTAGTGTTTATATTCACAAATTTAGAAGCCGTTCCTGGCTTAGAGGAATTAAATCTTCTAGAACATGTATTTATAATGTTGACTATGATTACCTTTGCATCTGCTCTATTCTATGAATATTATAGTGCATTTATGAAAAGAGGTGGAATTTAAATGTTTCTACAGATATCCGCGGAATTGATGGCAGATTACAGAGATGGAACTTTAAACCTCATTGCTCTCATTTTTGCAATATTTTCTGCAATTATAGCTCTGAGGATATATTTCAAAAGAAAAACATTGAGTGATATTTTCTGGTTTTTAATTGCTTGCGGTGGGTCAATGTATACTCTTGCAAATGCCTTGGACAAATATGGATTTTCCACAGACGTTTTAGCTTTCGATATGATGGGTGAAGCGTTCAGCATGTTTTATGTAGGATTAATAATGGTGATGGGGTTTGTCGTCACTATTGAGAATAGAATCATAGAACACGAACATTCCTTAGAGAATTTAGTCGATAATGCGGAAGAGATTGCGATCAATGTAGCAAATATCTCGGCAGAATTAGAAGCAAGCGCAGTGGAAGTTGATAGACATGCCCACGAGATTGATGATACAATAGGGAAGCTTGTTAAAGCCGCCCAAGGACAGGTCAAAGCATTGAAATTAGTTGACAGGCACGCGGCTGGCATTGATAAGAATGCCCACGAGATTCTAGATCATACAACTGATATTGATGATGTTATGGATATAATTACCAGTATTTCTGAGGAGACAAACTTACTCGCATTGAACGCGAGTATTGAAGCGGGAAGAGCAGGAGAGCACGGCAGAGGATTCGCAGTTGTAGCGGATGAGGTCCGAAAACTTTCAGAAGAATCAAGAAAATCAGTGGCACGTTCCAGTGAAAAAATTCGAAATATTGAAAAACTTATCGAAGTTACAGTCCAAGCGATTGATGAAGTCACAGAAGAGCTCTCAGAGGCCGAAGAGCATGAAGAAGTAAACGAAAGAGCGCTTGAACAAGTAAAAGCAGAAATAGATCAGCAAGTAGTTTCGATGGACGAGATTTCGGCGACAGGCAGGAGACTGGAGAAACTGGCATTGGAGCTACAAGAATCATTAGATATTCACGGAAAGACCGCAAAAAAAACAAAAAAGAAAGCAAAACAAAAAAGCAAATCAGAACCCGAAGGTATAAGAGTCAAAGGGAGCGCAGATAAACCTAAAATCAAAACGATAAGCAAAAAGAAAATAAAGCTAGAAGAGGCTAGTTAATCAAAAAGTTTTTTAAATTTAAACCAAAAAAGTGGGAATTTTATTTTATTTATCCACAATCTTTTTTCATTATTTTAACAAAAAAAGGGTTAGAACTGAAGAAAAATGATCGGTATGAAAAATAAAGCATCGAACATGGACTTTAAGGAAAACATTATTGAATTAATGGGATTTTGCATGTTAAAATTCTGTAATGAAGGAAAGACTCACGATTATGATATTATTTATAAAAAGGGATTCGATGTACCCCTGATCCAAAACATCATGGAGTTATGTAAAAGTGAAATTACCCAAAAAACTAAGGGGAATTCGACTATTCCTTTAGATGATTATATTATTATTATTCATTTTTATGAAGATAGCAACCAGAACAAGATAGTTAATATTTTTATGGACGATAAGGAAAGTGAAGTAAATTATACAAAATTATATTTAGTTTCAAGGAAGATTTTTAATCAATATAACGCCGATATGGACGCTGGAGAAGTTAAGGAATCATGTAATGAATATTTGGAGATTCCAAGAAGCGAAGGTTTGTTAGGAATATTTATATTAAACCCTTCCGGGAGTCCATATTTTTCAAAAATTGACAAGAAGAAAGCAAATTTAGCGAAAAAAGATGTCCAAATAAGTGGATTTATATCTGCCTTATTGACCTTTTCAAAAGAAATTATTGGAAAGGAATCGGGAGGGAATTTAAAAGAGATTGTATTTGGAAATCAAAGATTTTATGTAATAATTAAAAAAAATATTATTTTTGCATATCTTGTCGAAAAAGTTAATCAATTACTTAAAAGATATATGTATTTGATTGTTGATGAATTTTTCAGCAATTATGATAACGAATTAAAGAATTTTAATGGAGACATTTCTCCATTTGAAGATTTTGAAGATATACTAAATCAATATTTTAAACTATAAAATAAATTCAATACAAAAGTGAAAAAAATGCAGAACGAAATTTATGAGGAGCGAGAAAACGTTTCTATTATTGTTTTTGAAGTTGGATGGGAACAATTCGCAATTGATTTACTGGATGTAAAAGAAATTATCAAAGCAGGGCAAATTAGGAGACTTCCAAAGAGTTTAGATTTCATCGATGGTATTTATAATTACAGAGGCGAGATTATCCATGTAATAAATCTGCGAAAAAAATTGGATTTAGATGATTATCGCCTTTATAAAACTAAAAGTGAACTATTAGCTCAAAAAGAAGGAGAAGAAAAGAAAAAGCCCAAAGCACCAACTCAAACTAAAGAAGATTCAGACTCCAAAAATACATACATAATTATTGTGAATGTCAATAATAGAAATATTGGTTTCTACGTGGATAAGATCTACAATGTTTCTCAAATTAAAACTGAAGATATTGTTGATTTGGGGGGGATCTTCCAAACCAGCATCAGTATCGAATATATTAAAGGTGTTATTAAATTTGAGGACAGACCACGAATATTGATGGACTTAAGCAAAATTTTAACCGAAACTGAGCAATTAATGATAAAAAAAGAACTTAAATCTTTAAATTAAAAACTTAATAAAAAAGGAGATAAATATGCCAAAAAATAATAAAAAAAAGATAATGTGCGTAGATGATGCCCAGTTTACCAGAAATATCTTAAAAAAGATAATAAATAAAACTGATTTCAGTGAGGTTGTTGCAGAAGCAGGAGACGGAGAAGAGGCAATTAAAAAATACCAAGAGGTACAACCGGATCTTGTCACAATGGATTTGGTTATGCCAGTAAAAGGCGGTATTGAAACTATCGAGGAATTGTTACAACTTGATGAGAATGCGAAAATAATCGTCGTTTCAGCATTAGGGCAAGAAGCACTTGTTTTGGAAGCTGCCAAAAAAGGAGCAAAAGATTTTATTCAAAAGCCCTTTAAAAATGAGCAAGTTTTGGAAGTATTAGAAAGAACTCTATTAAATAATAAATAAATAGGAAAAAAAAACTGAGGTAATTGTTGCAATGTCATCGAAAAAAGATAAAGAGATGAAATTATTTATTGACGAGGCTGAAGAGTTAGTAAATAAGGTTGAGAAAAATATCTTAGACCTTGAGGAGAATTTCAAAGATGATGATCCTATCCAAAATCTCTACTTTGCATTCCATACATTGAAGGGCTCAACAGCGATGGTAGGTTTTGACAGATTCTCTAAATTTTGTCATATATTTGAAAATTTTCTGGACGAAAACAAAAAATATAATAAAAGAAAAGACAAGAAGGACGAATATATCAATCTTTTATTTGAGAGCCATGACGTTATTAGGAATTTGGTTAATAGTATCAAAAAAGGGAACGAGAAAGACTTAGACGCACAAGTATTACAGGAAATTGAAGAAACTTTCAAAGATTATAAGGCGGATAAAAAGTCAGAATACGATATTACGTTTTATAAGCCAATTTCACCAGAAAAATTAAAAGAGAAGAAAGAGAATTATAATTTTTATAAAATCGCAATTGAAATTCAAGCAACTTGTGTTTTTAAAAAAGTTAGGTTATTTATAATATTCAGGGCGCTTAATGAGATTGGGCGGATTTGTTCAAGTAACCCAAGCCCCGATAAATTAGAAAAGGGGAATTTTGACAACGATTTTGAAATCTATTTTATGACCAAAGAAACAAAAGATAAAATCGCTGCTACTATTGACGAAATTCTAGAAATCGAAAGCAGAGAAATAGAAGAAATTAGTTCTAATGAATTTTATAGTTATGTCGAAGAGTTTAGCGCAGAAAAGGCAGCTTCTGAACCTCAAAAAACCAATCAAGCTGAAGAAACATTTGAGACAGGAATTTCATCTATAATAGATGATGATTTTGGAGAGGAATTAAGCACAATAACTTCAGTGAAAGTAGATATTGAAACTCTGGAGAGATTAATGGATTACTTTGGCGAGCTGGTTATTCTTAAGAATCAAATCTCCCAGCAATTGAAGGAAACTAGAGGAAGAGAAGAAACACGGGTTTTCGATAATATGGATAAATTGTTCTTAGAAATCCAAGAAATCGTGTTTCGACTGAAATTAGTGAGAGTGGAAAAAACTTTCAGGAGATATCGGAGACTAGTTAGGGATGTTGCAAAGGATACGGGGAAAAAGATAAAATTTGTTCTTAGAGGTTTAGATGTGGAAATAGATCGTACCGTCTTGGAAGAATTGAATAGCCCTCTTATCCATTTACTGAGAAATGCGATTTATCACGGAATTGAAACCCCAAAAGAAAGAAAAAGAAAAGGAAAGGATGAAATAGGAACATTAAAACTGATAACCACAAGAAAAGCCGGATCAATTAACATTACTGTGGAAGATAATGGAAGAGGGTTAGATTTTGAGGGAATTCGAAGAAAAGCAGTGAATAATGGATTATATACTCCAGAGGAAGCTGAAAAACTTACAGATCAGGACCTTAAGGATTTGATTTTTAAACCAGGATTTTCAACTTTAGGGGCTGCTAATCAAATTTCTGGCAGAGGTATGGGTTTAGCGATAGTTGAGGAGAAGATAGAAGAATTAGGAGGGTCGATTAATCTTTATACCACTCCTGGTAAAGGAACTACATTTTCTATTGACGTCCCATTCACACGAGCAATTCTTAAGGCGCAATTATTCGAAGTAGGTGGAGATCTCTTTGCTGTACCCATAGATAATATCAAACAGATTTACTTCTATGATAGAGAAAAAATTGATTATGTAAAAGGAGTGGAACATTATAAAGTCGCGAATGAATTGGTCCCTGTAATAAGATTAGGAGAATATTTTGATTTCTCTTCGGAAAATGAATCATCAGAATTGAATATAAACAATGATAATTCTAAAAAGAAAATTGCGATATTATGTCAAAAGGATGAGCACAATTCAGCAATATTCATTGTTGATAAAATTCTGCAACAAATGGAAGTGGTTATTAAACCGTTTAAATCAAAATATTCAAAGTTTCAATCCATATTAGGTGTTGCTATTACTGGTGACGGTTCTATCTGCTTGATAATAGATGTCATAAATCTGATATCTTCCCTTAGGAAGGATCTTGTACGCTTAGTAGAAATAGAACAATAATTAAAATTGAATTTTTTTAACGATAATAAATAATACAAAGAGGTAAGGATTAGATGGGATTTAAAAAAATTAGTAAAGATGAATTGGTCTCTAGTCAAGCTCCTGCATTTTTAGGAGCGCCCTTGGAACATGTAGAAGAAATTGATCTACTTAAGGAACGAAGATCAGATGTTGAGAAACAATTTGGTTTTGCCAAATCAGAAGTATTCGTAAGCAACAGTGAGAATTTAAAATATGAATATAGCAAAAATGGTACATTAATCAATTTTATTGGAACAGGAAGTATAAACGTTCTAAATAATTCAAAGAAAGATAGGATTTGGGATGTTAAATTAGATTATAGTTCCGATGATAACCTCTCATTAGAAAAAGATAAAATCATCAATCTGGGGAATTTTGAACCAGAAACAAATAAAAAAGTCAATTATCAAATAAAAGATTCTGAGGATTTAGTCAATCCAATCAAAGTTTTTGAAAAAATTAAAGTAATGAATATTCAAACCGATGATCTAGGAGCAAAGCTAAAGCAGAAAAAGCTAAAAAAAATTGAACAAGAGATACAAGAAAAGAGAGAAACTACAAAAAAAAAGATTAAAATGTCTTATGGACATAAAATCAGTTCCGTTGAGGATAAAATACATCTGAAAAACAATGAATTAGATGAAGCTTTAGACAAAATCTCAAAACTTTCTCAAAAAAACAAGAAACTCCTCAATCAAGCAGGATTATTGAAGAAAGAAATAGATAGTTTAATTGAAGATAAAGAAAAATACAAAGAAAAAAACATTTCTAAATATCTTAATAAAAATCAATTTAAAGAAGAGACCGAAACCCAACTAAAAAACGCGAAAGAAAAATTGGAACAGATCACGGAAAGAATTCCAGAAGTGAAGACAGAATATTCAGAAAAGAAAGCGGTGAATATAGAAAACATATTGAATCACTATGATCCAAAGATAAAGAAATTGAGAAAAGAAATGGAGAATTGCATTGAGAATAATAAAAAGGCAAAGAAAAAAGAAGAAGAATGGGAAGAAAAACAAGATAAATTAAAGACAGAACTAAAAGAAAAAAAGAAGGAAATTAAAAACCTGGAAAAGGAGAAGAAAAAAGCGACTAAAGATATTGAAGATGAAGCAAAAATAAATATCGTTGAAAAAGAATTTGATGTACAAATCAACGATAAACGAACACAATTTGAGGAGATTGAAAAAAAGCTTGACGAAGCCGAAAAGAAAGCTGATGAGGAATCAGAGAGACAAAAGGATTTGGAAGACAAAATCGATGATTTGGAAGACAATATAGAAGATCTTGAAGACAAGAAGAAAAATGAGTTGGAATCACAAAACAATAAGATCGATAATTCCAAGAAAGACACTATTGAAACTCTTGAAGAAAAGCTCCAAAATACAAAAAATTTAATTTCACATCTTGAAAAAATTAAGGATACTTATGATGCCCGAATTAAGGAACTTAAGGCCCAACTGAAAGAGAATCAAGAGAATTTGAAAAATATTAATACAAAAAGTGATGAATGGCAAGAAAAGAAAGAAAATGTCGAATCTGAAATAAATTCTCTTCGGGCGAAGATTGTTGAGCTTAATGAGCAAAAAGAAAATAAGCTCAATAAAAAATTAGAAGAAATCTCTCAAAAAGAAAAAGAAAGAAAAGAAAAAATTCTTGAAGGATATCATGAAATAACAGGAGAATTTGTAAGAGATAACTATTTTCTTTTATTTAATCAAGAGAATCGGTTAAAGTATTCAATCTTTATAGAAAATACTTCAGAGGATCTTGTAGAAGATCTAAGGATAGCAAAACAATTTTCTGAGGAATTTAGGGACTTTAAGTATGATAGCTCATCGGTTTCAGATGTGGAAATTCAAAAAGGAAGCCTTATTTTTTCCATAAATTCTTTAGAACCAGGAAAGAAAGCAGAAATTATTGTATATACTAGTATCAGCCCTAAAAATAGACAAATGATAGGAACAGGGAATATTCAACTTTCATATATTTATAAAAACCAAATAATGTCAAATTTAGAGATTGATCACCTCCGTGGCTATTCCCATGCGATGCATGCGATGCAGATAAAGGAGAAAGAGACAGAGCCAAATAAATGGAGATGCTCTCTAATTTTTAAAAATAATAGTGAGATCGATATGGAATTAAAATCTATATTAGTTTTGGATAAGGATAAAGAAACAAAATATTTAGATATAGATTTTAATTCAAATGGGGGAAAATTATTGGCACCCCAAGAGAAATTTATAAGTGAAGAATGGGAAGTCGCAGATGAAAATGAACCAAAATTTTTCAGAAAACTAGAATATTCAATTACTCATTCAGTCAAAAAGAATGCTGTTATTGATCTAAGATTACAAGAATCGGTATTCGAAATAATCGATATTCATTTGGATAAAAAGCTCTCTGAATCTGAAATTAAATCCTTTGAAGAAGCGGAAATTCAAAGCAAGATCACTGTTAAAAATATAGGAACAACCCCAATGAAAGGGATTATGGTAAAAGATATTATTCCAGCAGATTTTGCTCCTCCAGAAGATCTAACTCAATTCCAAATATCAACTTCTTCGGGGAGAGACATTTCAGACCATGTGAGCATTGAAGTAGTGCCTGACAATCTGGATCACTCAATTCCTCACGATGTTAAGATTAGTCTCAATTTAGATAATATTAAATCAAAAGTGTTGATTGATGTAGATGAGTTTCTTAAAATTTCATATCCCTTTAAGGCAATTAAACCAAATCACAAAAAAACGTATCAATTCCCACTCGAAGTCACCCATTATTATCCACAAGAAAAGCGGAGCCCCGAGAATTTCTATTACTTGAACGAGTCTCTGGAAACAGAAAAGCTTCCGAAGTTAGATATTGCCCATAAGAGGAGAGATTTATTGATAGGGAAAGAAATATTTCCAGGTAGAGATGTTGATGAGTTTGCAATAAGCATCATCATTAATAATAATTCAAATATCGAAGTTAATGATATTGACATCAATGATACTATTTCTAAATCATTTGAAATTGTTTCTGCTAATACTAAATATGAAATTATGGAGTCGGAAATTGAAGGAACGGATATGATTTCATTCACAGTAGAATCGATTCTCCCATATCAAGAAAGAGAAATACGATATTATGTGAAAAGCAAAGATGGAGAAATTATGGATCAAGAAAAATTAGAATCATACCTATTAAGCTAAAAAGAGGTTTAAAAAAAATGAATTTTCAATATTATAAAACTTTATTGGATAAATCGAAAGAAACCTTATTTGCACTGATTGAAGAAATAGTCCCAAATATCTTAGAACTGGAATTGGCGCTATTTTTGGGGGAAGTTAGCCTAAAAAAACTAAAACAAGAGAATAAATCACCATTCGATGGTTCATTCATAGAAGTGGACTTTAAAAATGAAAAAGATGCGGATCTCTCGAAACTTAATAAAGATCAATTCAAGAAAATCTATGAAACATTTATCAGCAAAGAAAAGAATGATAAAGATGCAATAAAATGGCGATTTTTCAAATTCTTAAAAACTCAAAAAGATATTTCAATAAAGTCGGTACATATAAGAGCGGATACAAAAAAAGATGATTTTATAGACTATATTATAGAAATTAAGGAGAATAGACATATTTTTATAAACTGTAATTACATACTTGATAAAGAATATTATTTTAATGCCGGAGAAAAAATAGCAAAATTTTCGAAAGAAATTGGAAAGATTCCTAATAAAGTTATTTTTTCCACCTATAAAACTTATAGAGATATACCCATAGATGATAAATTTATTGTAAGAGGGAATGATGTTGAACAAGAACTATGGGTTGAATGGAATGAATTAGAAAAGCCATTTAATGGAGAAGACCTCTTGATCGTTCTCGTCAATAACGAAAAAGAAATGGAGGTCGCGGGTTTTAATTTCAGTAGCATAGAAAATTTACTCGATTATATTTATAAATACTCCAATGGTGGCCAAATAGCGATATATAAGCAGCAAGGGTTCTTTTCCGAGTCTTATGATGGAAAGTCTCAAATTGAGTTAATTTGGAAAGGAATTATGCTTAAGAATAAATTTAAATAAAAAATTAAAATCAAAAATTTAAAAAGAGGATTATAATGATCGAAGCAGAATCAACCAAAAAGAACCTTAATGTCGTTATTATTAGGGTTAAAAACGAAAAATACTTGGTACAGGTCAATAAAGTAAAAGAAATTTATATTCCTGGTGAAAAAATTATCCCAATTCCACTCGCGGATAAATCAATTGTTGGTGTGATAGATATACGAGGCGATCTGTATTCAATATTATCTCTCAGGAGAAAAATCTACACAGCAGAAAATACCTACGAGATGGATAAGGACACAAGAATTCTATTATTAGAGCGAAATGGGCTAAATTTAGGAATACTAGTTGATGAAGTCATCGGTGTCCAAGAAGTGCCAATGTCAATTTTCAACGATACAAATAAAATTGTTGAGACAGATTTAGATTTTGAATTCATTAATGCAATTGGCATTCTTAATGAAAGCACTTATATTCTACTAAATCTGGATGCGTTTATTAGAAGTTTTAATATCAATGAAAACTATAGACGAGATCAAACGGAAAAAGCAAAACAACAAGCAGAGGCAAAAGAACCTACTACTCTCAAACCGGAAAAGAAGGCAATTTTTAGGAAGGATCAAGAGGAGATTATCTCGACTTTCGAGGATACCTATGACATCATTGATAAACCAGGAAATGTTGATAAGAAGATTAACTTAAATGACGAACAAGAAGATATGCTCAAGGAGATTGGAAATATCGGTTCTGGAAACGCAATTACTGCGCTTTCTAGACTTATAAAGAAAAAGATCAATGTTGACCTAACAAATGTAGGCATCATATCATTTGAGAATTTGGCTGCACAGTTTGGAGGTCCAAATCAAAAGGTCTGTGGTATTTTCTCCCAAATTGAGGGCACTTCTCAATCAACCATATTCCAAGCATTTGAGTTAACACCACTTATGAAAATGGTAAAATCTATCACAGGCGAAGATTCCGATATAGATCCAGATAAAGTGAAATCTAAAGAGGATATTGATGAATATGCAAGATCAACAATAACAGAAATGGGGAACATATTGGCGGGACACTATGCGTCAGCGTTAGCAGATTTGACTGATACTAAAATGATGACTGGTGTTCCAGAATTTACTGTGAGCGATGTAAATTCATTAGGAAGATTTCTAGGAAAAGAATTGGAGTCAATCTATACCTTTATAGTGGTGATTAAAACGTCAATACAAGTTGTCGATTATGAACTTAATGGAGTTTTCCTATTTATTCCAGATCTTGATACACTGTATAATCTTTTTGAGAATCTTGGAATAAGCTATGAACCTTTAATGAAAGGAGAAAAAGGAGCAGGTGCCGGAGCAAAAAGCTTAGCTTTATCGGAGCGTCAGAAAGATGCACTCAGAGAAGTTGGTAATATTGGTTCTGGGAATGCGGCAAATGCCCTTGCGAAGATGATTAATAAAAAAGTCACTATAGATATTCCAGCAGTCGAGATGGTTGAATTAGACAAATATTCTGAAAAGGTAATTCAAAAGAATGAGAAACTTTACACCTCATGGAGTAATGTCAAAGGAAAGACAAGGGCAACCGTTTTAACGATCTTTGAAGTTAGAGATATCATAGAATTGACAGCTATTTTAGTTGATGATGAGAAAAAGAAACAAGTTGACCTTCGCAAACGCTATGATACAATTAGTGATTTTCCAGATACATATCAGAGTGCAATGGAAGAGTTGGGCAACATATTAGCCTCCAATTATGTGACTGCTCTCGGAGATCTCTTAGATATTCGTTTCATGACAGAACCGCCCGACGTGCTCATTGAAAATGCGGAAAAATTATTCAATCTGTTAAAACAAGAAATTGGGTTCTTGAAAAAATTATCATTAGTTATTACGACAAATGTAATAATTACTGATATAGAAATTCAAGGCACATTTATCCTGATCCCACAAATAGAAACTTTACATGAGCTTTTGAATGCTTTAGATGAATTCTATCAATAAAGCATCCAAATTTTATTTTTATTATTTTTCTTGAAAATCTGAAGACTTGATTATAATAATGACTTTATCTAATGAAAAGGGAGAAATATAAGAGGGAAATAAGAATGGCTAGTGAAAAATATACTAAATATATTTATAAAGTGGTTGGAGAGAACATTAAAAAGAATCCTGAAACCATATTTGACCCTCAAGAAGTGTACCTAATTATCGATAAAAATATGAGCTTAATATGGATATGGGCGGGAGCGAAATCCCGGTTATTTCATCGATATATCGCATCTTCGTGGGCGGGTAAACTGAAAAGCAAAAAGCCATTCTATAATTTCAACTATGAACTAATCAAACAAGGACGGGAACCGGAAGAGTTTAAAGTTATTGTTAGCGAAATTGATGAAGGCCGAATGGATTTAGATTATCCTGGGGAATCTCGGAAACTAAAAATAGAAGGAAAAAAAATATCCCTTGATAAAGTAAATAGTAAAATTAGCAAGGAGCATATTTCTAACAAGAAAATCTCAACAATCAAATCAATTCTCTCAGAAATCAAAGAAATGCAAATGCATATTCAGTATTCAATGCAGCATATTCAAAAGAGAATTAATAAGATAAATACTATTTTAGATACCTAATAATTTGCGTGAGTAAAATGATTAAAACCGAAACTCTTGACAACCTTCTTGAAAACTTCATTGAAAACATACCTGAATTAACCGCAGCACTGATAGTAGATGTGGATGGTTTAATCATTGCCCAAAAGTCAATCAAGGGATTTGATGAGGAAATAATCGGGGCGATCATGGCAATCTTGGATCAAACCATGAACAAAGTGAAGCGTTTTGCAGAAACTTCTTTTGGAAGTGGGACCTTAGATACAAACGAGTTTCGGTTATTTTATCTTGAACTGGGGGGAGATGTACCCGCTCTGTTTGTATTAGTTGCTGACCCATATTCTGATATTGATAAATATATTCCTTATTCTTACTTAGTGGCCGAAAAAGTCTCATTAGCCTTATATGACAGAGAAATTGACACTGCTTTGCCAAAATTGTTAGAGGATGGAACATTACGCTTTAATTCGCATAATTCCGATAGTGGTTCGGTGAAAAATGTACTTGTAATTGGGTCATCCCAAGTAGGGAAGACCACCTTAACTCGCCTATATACAAAACAGAAATTCACTGAAATGTATAAGCCTACAATCGGAATATCGATTGCGGAGAAGGAATTACAAATAACTCAACAAATCAAATCTACTCTCTATTTATTTGATATGGGAGGGCTCAAAACCTTCGCAAAAATTCGGAAATATTTTTACCAAAAACTTGATGCGAAAACAATCATGATTGTATTTGATTATACAAAAGAAGCAACTCTCAACGATGTGAGTGATTGGTTCGATGAGGCAAATCTATTCAATAAGGAATCAGACGTTAATTATATTTTAGTCGGAAATAAAGTGGATCTTATTGATGATGCAGGACACATGAGAACAAGGGCGGAAGAAATAGCAATGAAGCACAATTGCCAATTTTTTGAAACATCCGCTCAAACTGGTCAAGGGATCGATGAGCTCTTCATGAATATTGCATTTTAAGTTATTATTTGATTTTGTTCTTTGAACTGATATAAATTTATTTTACGCGCTACCTTTCTATTTACATTATTATAAAATGTATATATTAAATAATTTAAGATAACGTCCATGAACTTTTCATTCCCTTATCAATCGATCTTAGTAGTCTGTAGCGTCAATACGGCACGAAGCCCAATAGTTGAGGGCTATTTAATAGAGCTTTTTACTAGTCTTGGATTAGATGTTGAAGTTCATTCGGGTGGAGTCGCTTCGAATGCTCGAGATGGGATGCTTATTTCTCTTGATGCTAAGCTAGTTATGAAAGAAGAGGGAATTGATCTACCCGAAACTTCTACCTCGATAGACCTAAAAAAACATCAGGAATATTTAGGAAATGCTGATTTGATCTTAACCCTTACAGAACAACATAAGAAATCTATATTCCAATTAAATGGCGCAAAAAGAATTTTTAACGGGAATATTTTCACATTGAAAGAATTTGCAGGAGAAAAAGGAGATATTAAAGACCCTTCTATGAAAGGGGTAGAAGGCTTTCGAAAAGCGCGCGATGAAATAAAGGATTGCTTGGTAAAAGGTTTGAAAAAATGGTTCTCAGAGGATATTTTATTCTCAAATTTATTGAATAAATTAAATAATGGGAAGGATTCAAATTGATTGAATATATAATTATTGCGATACTCCAAGGATTTTTTGAATGGCTACCGATCTCCTCATCTGGTCAAGTGATGATTGTGTCTATAGCATTTTTTGGTATCAGCCCCACTGAAGCTTTTAGTCTGGCGATTTGGCTTCATATGGGAACGATGCTTGCAGTCCTATTGAAATACAGAACGGACTATTCCAACATTATTAAATCTCTATTCCTTATTAAAAAGGATTATGCGAAAAAAACCATTAATGAGAGAAATTGGTTAATTATCGCAACTATCGGAACCGCTATAACAGCACTGCCACTTTATTTCCTATTTAAGACTGTGTTGGAGGATTATTTTAGAGCGACTCAAGGAGATATTATAACCTTAATCATTGCGGGATTATTGATAATTACAGGCTTCCTTATCCTTCTCACTAAGAAAGTCATTGGAAAAAAGACTGTTGAGGATCTTCCAGAAAAAATTTTTCAATCGGATAGTTTGATTTCAGGTCTGGCTCAAGGAGTTTCAATCTTGCCGGGTGTTTCTCGATCTGGAGTAACTGTTTCTTCTATCTTGCTTCAGAATTATACTCAGGATAATGCCCTGAAGTTGAGTTTTCTCATTTCCGTGCCAGCAGTAATCGGCTCTGTGGTGGCGGATATTGTTTTTGGAAGTGGTTCGGTGTTTTTTACTCTCGATATCTCCATAATTCTCATCTCAACGGGAGTAAGCTTTATCGTGGGGTATTTGTCAATTGAAGGATTGCTGAAACTTGCAAAAAGAATTAATTTTGGATATTTCTGTATAACATATGGTCTTATAGCCTTTGTAATAATTTTACCTTTCTTATTAGTTTTTTAGATATAACCTATTTATTGTTTTCAAGTCCTTCTAAATAATCTAATATATATTCTACGATTACTTGATCTATGTTTTTTATACCTCTAAACCCCGGAAAATCATTTAAATCAAGCAAATAATATCCATTTTTATCTAATGGTTTTACTAAATCAAAACCAAATATTGAAAGATTTAATTCCTTGGAAAGTATTTTACTCAATTTCTTTATTTTTTCGTCTAATTTGAACTCTTTTCTCTCAATTTCATCTACATCTATAGAATTAGGCTTATCTCTAAGAAATATATAAATTGGATTTTCTCTCTGAATCCCAAAGATTTTATCTCCAACAACATATACTTTCCGATCTATGCCATCACAATCTATAAACTCTTGAATATACAAATCGAAATAAAGAAAATCCTTTTTAGATAATATGAAGTCATCAATTTCACTTTGGTCTCGTGCTAAAAAATTAAATCGAAAGAATTCATTATGTTGATCATGGCTTTTAAAAACCAAAGGCAATTTTGAAATTGCCCAATCCTTAAAATGATTTAAATCTTTAAGAGGGGATGGATGTATCCAAGATTCTGGAAGATTAAAGTCTGTTAATTCTTTTTCATATCTTTTAAATGCATGTCTTAAAGCACTATCTAAAGCTATTTTGTTTTTACAATTTAATATCGCATATAAGTTATTAATCGTAGGAATATTAAATAATTGAGCCATATGGAGCAAATCAATTGAAGATTCCCCTGCCACCTTAGCAATTATTAAATTATAATCATTTATTTTTTCATAGAAATCCTTTAAATGAATAGAATCCTTAATAGGATCATGAATATCTAATTTAAGCTCATTTTCAGTTTTTAGTCTGTTTATTATTTTTTCTATTAATGGAAGGTCAGATTTAGCCGAAATTAGAATATGCTTTTTCATATTTAGGAAGATTTTAAACGTGGAATAATTTACTCTCCAGTTAATTAATATTTTTTTAATCTTATTTCCTTTTCTTTATTTTTTCAAATTGTCCTTATTCTATATATCTTTTTTAAAGATACTAAT
>SHMW01000001.1:117046-143576 GCA_008080735.1 Promethearchaeota archaeon | reverse complement strand
AAAATATTCCGATAATCAAAACCCACGCAATGCAGCTGCGGGAATTATTCGGAGAAAAGATCACAAGGGAAGTGACGACCTCAATCTCATTGTCTATGACGCGTGGACTTCCAATAGGCAAATTACCTTTCACGACGAGATCGAAAAAGTCAGATGGTTACAACAGCAAGGATTCGAGGTGGTCAAGACCAAGACCGTGCATACAATCCAAGAAGTCATCGAGACCCGCCAGGAGATCATCGACTCAATCCGTGACTCATTAAACTACGAGATCGACGGATTGGTGATCAAAGGCAGGGAGATCGACCGAGAGGATATGAAACGAGCCAAGCCAGAATCCCAGATCGCCTTCAAATTCCCCGCCGAGATGATAGATTCCACCCTTATCGATGTGGAATGGAGCGTGAGCGGTGCTAATTATACCCCCGTCGCGCTCATCGAGCCAGTGGAACTATTGGGAAGCACCGTTCAGAGAGCAAGCTTGGCAAACCCCGATATTATGGGACAATTAGGCGTTAAGATCGGCTCCAAAGTGATGGTTTCTAAGCGGGGAGACATCATCCCCAAGATCGAGTATGTGATCGCAACCCCTGAGGGTGCAGAAGAGATTGTGATCCCGATTAAATGTGAGGCGTGTGAAAGCGATCTTATCAACGAGGGGAGCCGCCTCTATTGTCCGAACGAGGACTGCCCCAACGTCAGATATCGGAGGATCGTCAAATGGATCAAAAAGAACGACATCAAACATTTTTCCGAGAAACTTATCCTCAGACCTCTATATGAAACTCAAAGAATTCAAAAAATTGCCGACCTTTATACTCTTAAGATATCCGACCTCACGAAGCTGGAAGGGGTCCAAGAGAAGTCAGCTAAAAAAGCTCTTAACAACTTATTGGCAGTGAAGCAGATCCCTTTAGAACGCTTTATCGCGGGATTTGATATCGAGGGTTTGGGAGAGCGGATGGTCAAAAAAGCCGTAAAGGCAGGATTCGACACCTTAGAAGCCATCAAAACAGCCTCAATCCACGAGCTTTCGCAGATCGACGGGTATGCCGAGATCACCGCACAAACCCTACAACAAGGAGTAGAGAAACTATATCCCGAAATGGAACAACTCTTAAAAACCCAGAAGGTCAAGATCGCAGAACCCATCACGGAAGGAAAGCTGAAAGGACTTACCTTTTGCTTCACGGGAAAACTTATCACGATGTCAAGAAAAGAAGCACACGACCTCGTTATTTCCAACGGAGGCGAGCCGAAGAGCAGCGTGACCAAACATCTCTCCTACTTAGTGACGAATTCGACCGAGCGCACCACCAAATACAAGAAAGCCCAAGAGCAGGGCACCACCATCATCACCGAAGCCCAATTCTTAAAGTTGCTCGAGTAAGACCTAATCCATTTTTTTTGTTTCTATTTCATCTTTTTGTTCTCAATTTATTTTTTTCCATTTTTATTTTATCTTTTTTTTCACTATTTTCGAACTCTATGTATGCTTAAATATGTTCCTTTCATATAGTTCTATATCCAAAATTACATATATACGGAGGGAAAAAACTACAAATGGTAAGTATTGAAGGCAAGAAGGTGTGTTTCACGGGCAAGCTCGAGTCGATGACCAGAAGGGAGGCGCACGAGTTGGTCGAGCAGAAGGGCGGTATCCCCAAGACCAGCATCGTAAAGGATTTAGATTACTTGGTCAGCAACGCCGAAGAGGAGACTACCAAGATTACCAAAGCCCGAGAGCAAGGCACCGCCATCATCACCGAGCAAGAATTCTTAGACTTAGTTAAATAACGCTCCGATAATATTTTTTACATCCTCTTTTTTTTTTCATTTTGAATCGTTTTTTAGGTTTCTTAATGTCTGCGAGTTCTTTTTTTTAGTTTAAATCCTCTCGCTTAACTGGAACAAAATTGCACATACGTGAGATCGGAGTTATCACCTCACCTCTCAGTCTTAATAGGATATTTCCTTTTTGTTGAATTTTGTCTATGAGGCGAGTATCTCAAAAATAGAAAATATAAGGTTTTTCTCAGGTGGGGATCTAAGATCTAAAAGTGATGTGTTGGAGAGCTCAGGTCTTAACAGAGTCAATCTTATCTATCTCACAGAGAAGCCTTTAGCTCTTTAGGAAACATACTTAAGGCTGGTGAATAAGAGCTTCTTAATGTGTATCTTTCCGTCTTGCTCTAAATCCTTCTTAAGCCTTGAAATGAGATAGTTCTGGCTATAATAGTTGCCGAGAAACGAAAAATAGCCTCTTACAAACTTCTGTTGGATGAGTTGTCGTATCAAATATCGAATGAGGGGTTTACTGCGAATGTCAATATTTTGGGAAAAGAATTCAAAAATAAGATTTTGTTATTTGGAACTTGAAAAAATTGGTTCGATACAATTTTATTCAGTATTAAATATAATAAAATAATAGAAAAAATTAGGGGTGAAAATTAGCATCGGTATTAAGATAAATGATTTAGTAAAAAAAGTCAAAAGGACAATTACTTTTGAACAACTTTTTCAGAAAAGAATCGCGATTGATGCATTCAATACAATTTATCAGTTTTTAGCAATTATTCGACAACGAGATGGTACACCTCTTAAAGATTTTGAAGGAAACATTACCTCTCATTTATCAGGACTCTTTTATAGGACTATAAACTTTCTTGAACATAATATTAAGCCAATTTACGTGTTCGATGGAACGCCCTCGGATTTAAAGCTAGACACTATTCAAGAACGAAGAGAAGTGAAAAAGGAAGCAGAAAAAAAGATGATACAAGCTCAAGAGGCAGGGAATATGGAGGATGCAAGAAAATTCGCTCAAATGACTTCTAAACTTGATTCCGATATGATTGATGAAAGTAAAAAACTGATAGAGTATATGGGAATTCCAGTGGTCCAAGCGGCCTCAGAAGGTGAAGCTCAGTCCGCATATATGGTTCGGCAAGGTGATGCATGGGCGTGTGCGTCCCAAGATTATGACACCCTCTTATTTGGGGGGAAACGTTTAGTTCGTAATTTTGCGATAAGTAGAAGCAAAAAAGTGAGAAATACCACAGTCACTTTAGATATTGAATATATATCACTTAATAAATTCTTAGAGAAGTTTAACATTACACAAGAACAACTGATCGAAATGGGCATTTTAATAGGAACAGATTTTTTTCCGGGAATAAAAGGAATTGGACAGAAAACGGCGCTAAATCTAATCCAAGAACACGGAAATATTGAAAATATGGTAAACAATAAAGTAAAGGCAGCGGGAAAAACAATCGCTTTGGATTTAGATTTAGTTGCCCAAATAAAACATATTTTCCTTAATCCCAGGGTAAATAATGAATATCCCGATTTCGCATGGAAAAAAATTCAATATGAAAATATTACGGAACTACTTGTAGAAGCCCATAATTTTTCCATGAATCGCGTAGAAAATGCTTTAGACCGACTTAAAAAGTTAGATGATTCATCGCAACAAGTTTCATTAGATCATTTTTTAGGTACAAAAGATTAGAGTGAAATTCTATTTTCTAATAATTGTACTTAAAAAATGTGCATTAGTTCCATACTTTTTTGGAAAAGCGTCATTAAATTTGTATCGATGATATATGGAAGGGCGAAAAATGGAAAAAGTCTAATAAATGGTGGTAGATTTAAGAAAGCCAAGATTATGTTCTGGTGATTAAATTATAGGTAAAAAAAAATACTGATTAGCGAAAATATTATAGAAAAAAATACAAAAATTTTTCTAATTTTAGTGATATTCTATATTAAAGAATTAAAGATTTTTCATAACTAATTTTATGACAGCTTCTGATAGTAACGATGATGAGAAAAAGGAAGAACAAGAAGAAGAGGGCAAACAATTACGTGTTCAAAAAGCAAAAAAACGCGATATAGGGAGAAACATTATTCGTATCGATCCAAAAACTATGGAGGAACTGGGAATCCAAACGGGCGATGTAATTGCGATAGAAGGTAAAAAGCAGTCCGCTGGAATCAGTTGGCCCAGTTATCCTCAAGATAACGGACTTGGAATTGTAAGAATTGATTCACGATTACGCAAAAATACGGGCACAAGCATTGATGATACGGTAAAAATTAAAAAAGTGGATGCAGATGTAGCGCAAAATATTGTTTTAGCACCCGCAAGTGTAAAAATTCGAAGTAACCCCCGATTTGAAACATTCGTGAAAAGAAAACTTAACAATTATCCAGTTACCATTGACGATATTATCCTAATTTCAATTGGAATCAGCAGAGAAATTACTTTTAAAGTAATTAATCTCAGACCAAAGGGAATATGTATAATAAAGCAAGATGAGACGAATTTGACTATAAGTGAACATGTAACTGAAGAGGAAGAGAAAGGTGGGATGTACGTCACTTATGAAGATGTGGGAGGATTAGATAAGGAGATTCAAAGAGTTAGAGAAATGGTTGAACTTCCATTGAGGCACCCTTCATTATTTAAAAGATTGGGAATTGATCCTCCTAAAGGTGTATTACTTCGAGGACCTCCAGGATGTGGAAAAACACTTCTCGCGAGAGCTGTTGCTAATGAAAGCGAAGCTCATTTTATATCAATTAATGGACCAGAAGTAATGAGTAAATTTTATGGAGAATCTGAGAAGAAATTACGCAAAATATTTATTGAAGCAGAAGAAAAAAGCCCTTCTATTATTTTTATCGATGAAATTGATGCAATTGCCCCAAAAAGAGAGACGGTTACCGGGGAAGTAGAGCGTAGAGTCGTTGCCCAGTTACTCGCGCTCATGGATGGACTACATAGTAGAGGTCGGGTTATCGTTATCGGTGCTACTAATCGTCCGAATAGTTTAGATCCCGCCTTGCGTAGACCAGGGAGATTCGATCGAGAAATTGAAATAAAGGTTCCTAATGAAAAAGGGAGAAAAGAAATATTCCAAATCCATACACGTAATATGCCATTAGACGATAAAAAGCAACTAATCAAGGAATTTTCACAAATAACCCACGGATTTGTAGGGGCAGATATTTCGGCAGTATGTCGAGAAGCTGCGATGTCAGCATTAAGACGTTACCTGCCAAAAATTGATTTAGAATCAGAAATAGTCGATCCGGAACTTTTAGAACAAATTCGAGTAACACGTGAAGATTTTGATGAGGCGATGAAGGAAGTATTACCATCCGGGATAAGAGAAGTATTTGTTGAGATCCCCAATGTTAACTGGGGGGATGTCGGAGGATTGGAGGATTTAAAACAGAAATTGATCGAAGCTGTTGATTGGCCTCTCTCTAATCCAAAAATATTCAAACGTATGGGAATTAATCCACCTAAAGGAATATTGCTATACGGACCACCAGGATGCGGTAAAACCTTACTTGCACGAGCGGTAGCAAGTGAAAGTAAGGCTAACTTTATTTCGGTAAAAGGACCAGAACTTCTTTCTAAATGGGTTGGAGAAAGTGAAAAGGCTATTAGGGAGGTATTTAGAAAGGCAAAAATGGCAGCACCTTGCATTATCTTTTTTGATGAATTTGATTCTATCGCGCCAAGTAGAGGAAGATATACTACTGATTCCGGGGTAACTGAAAAAGTTCTCTCGCAATTTTTAACGGAATTGGATGGGCTGGAAGTTATGAAGGATGTGGTAGTTATTGCTGCCACCAACAGACCAGATATCTTAGATACAGCACTAATTCGTCCGGGAAGAATTGACCGAGTATTATACGTTCCATCACCCGATCAAAAAGAGAGATTAGAGATCTTAAAAATCTTTACGGAGGAGATGCCGCTTTCTACAAATGTTGATTTAGAAAAATTGATAAAGATGACAGACGGATTTTCGGGGGCAGATATAGAAACATGGTGTCGTGAAGCTGCAATGAAAGCATTACGAGAAAATATCCGTGCAAGAAAAGTTTCAATTGAACATTTTGAAGAGGCTCACGGAGAGATCCATCCCACAATCACCCCAGATATTACCAAATGGTATGAAGAATTTGGGAAAAAACTAAAGCGTCGGAAAATCGAAACGAAAAAAGGAGAAGGACTATTTGTCTGAAGAAGACAAATTTAAATAGTAAAAATTCATGTTTTTACTATGTATTATAATATCTTTTTCTATTAAATATTAAAAAATAATAAAGGAGTTGATAGCTTATAGACAGATGGCAAAAACGTCCCGTGTTTAATTCAATTATAGATATCCTTGTAGATGCCAAAGGGGAAGCTTTAGACAGAAGGATCGAAGAGCTTATAAAAAAAGAGCACCCCTATGTGAATTCAGACGTTTTACAAGAGATCTTTATGAAAATGGAGAGCTTGAATATCATTAAAGTTTTTAGAGTTTCGAAAAACAAAAAAATGATCGTGTTAAATCGAGATACAGAGGCAATCAGAAAAAAGATCATAAAAGACTTAGTCTAATTGGCTTTCTTCCCATTCTAAACAAACCTCTGAGAGGGAGATATCTTCATTTTTCGATTTATACTTTCGTTCCCTCACATCAATGAATATGGGATAATTCACGGCATTCCCCATTAAAAGCATTTCTCCGACCCCAAGACTCGAGATCATATCAGAATATTCTTTAGAGATAGCCTCGGAGCTATCCATCAAATGTTTCAAATCATAGGGATTCTTTATATTTAAAATCAATTTTGAATTCATTTGCGATAATGCGGTGGTACTTAATTTCTTTGGTCTTTGGGAAATTAAACACAGACATGCCATAAATTTTCTCCCTTCTCGTGCGATGGTTTCAATGATACCTTTTGAAATCGCTTTAGCATGTGCAGCTTCTGGACAGAATTGATGAGACTCCTCAATAATAAGTAAAACGGGGGGGATTTTGTTCATCCTTCGTAAATAAAACAACTGATTACAAAGATACTCTACGATAATTTGCTTTTTTTTGATATTAATCTCTCTTTCTAATGAAAAAATAGTGATTTTTCCTTTCTCTACAATATTTTTTATGCGGGGATTCTCTTGCGGACCAAATAAGTTCAATCGATCTAATTCAGATAACCATCCTATCAAGGCTTGTTTTGTGCTTTTATTTCCCTCTGGATCATCATCGATCAATTGAATAATATCGTGTATAGAATATTTTCCCTTTTTCTTTTCATCCTTTTTGAGTTTTTGGATAAATTTTGATAATTCTCTGACTTGGACGTAGGAGATCTGCTGTTGATATCGTTTAAAAGACCATGGGGATAATTTCGGAGTCGAAATTTGAAAATAAGTCGTATCTTGGACATACACCTTTTCTTTTAGTTCGGGTATATCCTTTAAATATAGATATTCTCCATGAACATCAATGAGAATTATTCCTGGACTCCCATTCTCCTTGATTAATAACTCCTCAATTAGGATAGATGTAAGATAACTTTTACCTCCACCCGAGATAGAAAGGATGGAAAAATGCTTATTAAGAAGTCTATCCATATTTATTTTCGCTTTATAGTTCGTGATTTTCACTTCACCTACATCCAATCCACTATTATTATCAAATCCTATAAATTCATTTAAGATCTCTTGCTCGACTAAAAATACGTTGGATCCTGGAGTCGCGGGATAAGTCATGCGATGGATTCTCTGGATTTGAGTAGTCTCTGGGGCTTTGAATTCAATAATTCCTAAGGCTTTTACTATCGCGATTGCAAATTCGAAATCTTTACTTGGAAACAACCCCTGTAAAATATTAGGATTTGTATTCTCATTATAGGCTTTAATGGTCAAAGCATCAGCAAAATATTCATTAATTATCAAAATTTTTTCAATTATACCTATTAGGAACCCTTCGATGCTTTCCGTATAGACGAAAACTCCTTTTTTCACAGGGGGATTATCATCTTTCTTTCCAATGATAAAAGGAAATTTTGCAACATCGGGAAAATCTTTAAAATTAAACACGGTTCCTACCTGTTTTTTTCTCATATCAAATCCGCTTAAAGATAAAAATAACTTTTAATCTCATTAGATGGAATGATGTAATTTAAATGAAGTTAGTGTGTTAGTTTTCTGATTTTGAAAGAAAATAGAACCTTTAAAATTAAGAATACTGACTTAATGTAAATCAGAAAAAAATTGAATAAGAGAGATTTAAGTTTAAATTAAAAACGTCTCATTCTTCCTTCTCTAATATCCCAAATATTTTCAGTACTAGGTAATATCCATTCCGGATGAAATAAATGATAAATATGATTATTCCGATAATTAAAAATAGACCAAGACCAGCGAATAGAACCAAAACACCATTAGGGAATACTAATATCAGTGTTGTAAAGGAGAAAATTGCTTCATCAGTACCCGAAAAGGTATCCCAGAGTAAAGCAATTCCTAAACCTACAATAACTACAATTAAACTTATTAAGAATCCCGCGGCGGCAATCTGAACGTCTATTCTGTTCTTATACTTTTCTTCCAACTCCCTTTTTTTGTAAAGTATCTTAAGTATTGTTTTTATTCCTCTCTTATAAAAGCCAATAAAGAAGACGAGTAAAAAGAATAATCCCGCCAGAATTCCACCAATTATAGCTATTTGATACCCTAAATTGATGTTAAGAAATGCTTCTAGTTTTCCAGTAGGATTTAAAATGTCGGCAATTGTCCAAATGGATCCCGCAATGGTCACGAGCCAAGCCGCAACTAGTATAATATAAAAGACTGTGGCAACTTTTTCTTTTTTATCAGAATATTCAGTAAATTCCTCGTTCATTGTATTCACTCAAAATAATTTTTAGTATTAATATGGTTTATAGAATATATATTTTTAAGTAAAATAATCTAAATAGATTGATAACATGCAATTTTTGCGATTTATGAATATAATATGGAAAAAATAGTTAAAATAGTAAAACCGATTATTTTAAAAATGAATAAATCTGTTATTAAAAAGGAAGAGAGAGCTAAAGCTCTGATGTCTCAAGCGACTTAAAAAGATCATCATATTTTTTGTATAAATTCTTTTCATTGAGAGCGTTATATACGTCATAGGAGAATCTATATATTTTTTCATAAATCTGATTATTTTTCTCTTTTGGGATGTATCTTTGATCGATTTTACATAAATTCTCAGCGGCTTCTGAAATGTCAGGAAAAACTCCAGCACCCGCGGCAGCTAAGATTGCAGCACCAAGGGATGTGGCCTCTTCTATCACGTTTCGAACGCAAGAAACATTTAATACATCTGCCATTATTTGGTTCCATAAATTCGATCGCGAGCCTCCACCTGTCAATTTTAGCTCTTCTGGCTCAATACCAATCCGTTTGAATACTTCAATATTTTTCTTGACTTCAAATGCAACACCCTCAAGAATGCTTCGATAAATATCTCTTCTTTGATGTCCAAGAGAAAGACCAAACACAATACCCTTTCCATATGGGTTCCAATGGGGGGCACCTGCACCTACTAAATGGGGGATTAAAAGTAGGCCGTTAGCTCCTGGAGAGGACCCTTCCGCTAATTTAGTCATTAGATCATACGGGTCTACACCTTCTTTTTCCGCTTGTTGACGTTCAAGATGACCAACTTCATCTCTAAACCATCTTAACACCGCCCCAGTCGTAAAGACGCTTGCTTCTTGTACCCAGCTGCCAGGAATAGCGTGGCAGCTGCAGAGAACCCGCTTCTCAGGATCAAGCTTTGGTTCGCTCAAGTATGCTAAAATAAAACTTCCCGTTCCAGTTGTACATTTTATATCGCCTGGACCAATCACCCCAACTCCTAGTGCTGCGGCTTGTTGATCTCCCGCACCAGTTACGACCAGTGTTTTTTTATCAAAAGCAGTCTCATCCGTGGCGATCTCCCCGATATCTACCCCACTTTCTACAGGCTCTGGCATTTTATCAAGATCAATTTCCAGTTCTGATGCGATCTCTTCAGAATATCTTAAATTATTAATGTCAAAAAGCATAGTCCGGGAAGCGTTTGAAAAATCCGTGATGAATTTTCCCGTCAATTTATTAATAATAAAATCGGACACTAGCAAGAATTTATGTGTTTTTCTATAAATTTCTGGTTTATTCTGTTTAAACCACAGGATTTTGGTGGCTGAAAAATATGGATCAATTGTCAATCCAGTAGTGTTATAGATTTTATCCTCTCCGACTCTCTTCTTAACAAATTCTACTTGGTCTGTTGTTCGCCTGTCTTGCCATACAATTGCATTGTGTAAGGGATTCCCTTCCTTATCAACTGGAACAATGGTTTCCCGCTGATTGGTGACAGAAACACTAACAATTTCTGTTATGTCGATTCCACTTTTTTCGAGAGCGGAATCAATTGTCAATTTAATAGAGTTCCACCATGAATTCGCATCTTGTTCGACCCATGAAGGTTTTGGATAAAAACTCTGCCATTCGTTATAATCCCATGCAATCACAGTTCCAGCGAGATCAAAAACATACGTTCTACATCCCGTTGTCCCTAAATCTAAAGCAGATACATACATAATATCTAAATCTCTCTTGAATTTAATTTTTTATTATGATCTAAATAATGAAATAATGAAAAATAAATTTCATTATTAAAAAGTGTTAAATTTCCAAAATTATTTATATTTTTTGGAATCCGCATTGAGGACAAATCAATTTCCCAAACCCCACTCGATATCCTTTCATATCTTGCAAAGTTGCACCACAAATTGGGCACTTTGGAGCAAATGTTGGGAACCATTGTCCATCTATATTAGGAGTATTTTTCAGATAATTAGCTAGTTTAATTTTTTGTAAATCATTTTGATTAATTTGAAATATTTGTTGTTCCTCAGCAAGAGATTTGCCTTTTGCTCCCAATAGCTTTAAAAATTTGATATTTTTATGAGTATTGAGTAAGGTGAGGGTTTTTAGCACTGCATCGTATTGGTGTTTATTATATAGTTTTCCCAATTCCGGAGGAGCTAGTGCCACCATTATACCTTGGATTTTATTATTTCGACGAGCTCTTTGAAATAATAGCTGATAGAAACGGTTTCTTGTGTCCATTGCCCAAATCAGATGCCAATTTTGGATCTTGTAATCCTCTTGATTTGGACCAACGACTCTCTTAAGAGTTTTTAAAAAAGAATAGTGTCCATATTTTCTGATATTTCTGGTGAGATCATCAAAAAATTCTGCCTCTATTACGGGGTATTTTTCAAATAATTCATTAATCGCGAGCAATCGCACTTTTGATAATACTTCACTTCTGGGATTGTCCGGATCGTAAGTGTAGATTTCAAAAAAATTCGTCATCAATACATATAAGAAATGCAAAATTAATAATATATTCCCAATAACTCAAAAATTAGAACTTTTCCGATTTGTAGGTGACCTTATTCAATATCTTTTTAGGAGCTCTTAAATTTTCTTTTTACTAGATTAACAATTATTTTATAAAAATAATGTTTAAAAATCTAAATCTATACTTTTCAAATATGAGTCCAGAATTTAAGATAATCGTAAAAAGAAAGTGTTTTTTTTGTGAGCAGTTGTTAAATTGGTTAAAGGATAAAGAGGTTGATTATCAGGTATTAGATTATCAAGATCCGGATGATTTTAACGATCCTTTAATGGATAATGAAACCTTTAAGAATATATATTGTGATATGGGTGCTTGTGTAGAGAGCTTGCCGATAGTTGTTAAAAATGAGAAAGAATTCCATTATGGGGAATTATGGGATCTTAAGAATAACACGTTGGTTGAGGAGCGAGCTAAGGAAATATTTGGTCTCAGTTAAACTCTATTTTTTTTCCTTCTTTTAAAAAAATACTTAATTAGGCAGATTTTTTTATTTGATATAAGAACAAATATTGATTATTTACTAATATGAATCATATCTGGGATGTTCGAGCAGATGCGAAACAAAAAGGAGATGACGAACGGAAAATTTCTCCAGAAAAGATCTATGAGGATGAGAGAGGAAAGACGCATTATGTCTTTAAAAAAGCTATGTTCAACAATCCATGGTATGAAATCCCCCAGGATGATTATCAGCTATTTCGAAATTTTTTGAAAGGTGGTTCAAGATCTTATCCTTCTGATGGGAATATACCTTGTGATATTGTCGCAGATGAAGTAGAAAAGATTATCAATAAAGTGGTAAAATATTCAGAAAATCCGAATAGCATATATCATAAAGAAGCCAAAAATGCGCTTCAAGAGGGTAAAGAATCCCTATTCAGAGGGACGGTAAAAATCTATTTGGGAAAATACACTTCACGAGATTGGCGTAGGAAAAGATTTACGGACGACATTGACTTTTGGACTTTTCATATAAACTTGTTAGATGCTGCATTAAGAGAATGCGGATTTAAATGGAACAAAAAATCAAAAGAATGGGAAAAAGGAATTATGTGGAAAAATCCGAAAACAGGAGAAACCAGGAATGAGGTTCTTTATGCTGCAAATAATCTTTCTCAATTATTGGATTTTGGAGCGGGCAGTTATTTAGAGGGAGCTAGTTTAAAAGAAGTGTTTCTGAAGAAATTAAAACGTGGGCATGACGTTGATTTAAGCGATATTATAAACGTGGTGATGGTAAATAGTTTTGATGACGTAAAGGACGTAGAAGAATGGAGAGAAACGAGAAAATCCTTTGAAGAAGCCGCGAACACGAGAAATACCCGAACTATATCAAATATGATAAGCCTTTGTCGCTATTCTATGGCCATTGCTGAACATTCAAGAAATGTGAGTAAAGCAATTGAAAAATATCATGAGGAGATTTATGATGAGACCAAATATCCAGATGAGGAAATTAAATCAATTTGTAACATCTCAGTTCATTGGCAAAATTTTCTTAAAATGAATGGGATCGACGCCACCAGAGAGATGATTCATAATTTTTTAGTAGAGCAAATTGAAGAGAAAAGGAATTATGCCAAAAACCTAGAAACTTTTACCCACACTATTTTGGAATTACTCAATTCTAAATTTAAACATCAAAATGTAGTTTTTGAAATAGAACAATGAATTATTTTTGATAATTTGTAAATATTATGTGGGTGATATGTGGATATATGTGGATATTCGAGAAACCCGCCTTTCACGATCTCTTTTTATGTAATCAGACTTAAATTTCTTTTACTTTATTTCTTTCTGCAAGTTTTTTGAAAAGAAGATAACAATTTTAGTTAAAAGATGATTATAATTCTTAAATAATTCTCAAAAAAAAGATCAAAAATGTTTGATTATATAATAAGTGATTCAGAAAAAGCAGTTCGGGATGAGACTAGAGCGTTTGTTAAAGACGAAGTTCCTCATTCTCTTCTAAAAAAAATGGATAAGGATGAAATCCAATATCCTACTGAATATGTGGAAAATTTAGCAAAACATAATCTTATCGGATTACGATTTCCAGAAAAGTATGGAGGAAGAGGTTTAGACTGGAGACATGAAGTAGTTGCATTGGAGGAGATTGGTGTGTTGGGAATGAGTTTGGGCTGTCTCTATTCACTAGTGAGTATTTGTGGAGAAGCATTAAACATATTCGGAAACGAAGACCAGAAACAAAGATATCTTGTTCCAATGTTAAACGGAAAAAAATTTACGGCAGAGGCACTGACAGAACCTAGAGGAGGGTCAGATTTTTTTGGTGCGACCACGACCGCAGAAAAAGACGGAGATGAATATATACTTAATGGTGAGAAACGTTTCGTGGTGGGAGCAGAAGGCGCAGATTTCTTTTTGGTATACGCTAAAACAGATCCAGAAGCTCACCGTCATAAATCCATAAGCTTATTTGTGGTTGATAGAGATGATGGAGTAAACACCGAATATGTATATGGATTGATGGGTACTCGTGGGGGCGGTGCGGGAAGATTAAAATTCGATAACGTAAGAGTGCCCGAAGAGAATCTTATCGGAAATGAGGGCGATGGTGGAAAAATATTCTATCAAATGATGGTACCCGAAAGATTAACAACAGCATCTGGAATTCTTGGAACCGCACGCGCGTGTTTACGCATTGCCGCAAAATATAGTTCTAAGAGAAAAGCATTCGGTAGAGTTATCAAAAAGTTCGAAGCCGTGAGTTTCAAGATAGCAGAAGGAATTACGCTCTTAGATGCATGTCGCAATCAAGTATATAATACGGCAACAGCTATCGATATGGGAGCTTCACCACAAGTCCAGCGAAGATGTGTTTCAGAATCCAAAAAATTTTCAACAGAAAAATGTTGGGAAGTTATTAATTTAGCCATGCAAGTTATGGGGGGAATTGGGTATTCCACTGTATATCCTATCGAACGCCTTCTAAGAGATGCTCGATTGGCGATGATTTGGACGGGAACTTCAGAGATTATGTCATTGATTATCCAACATGAATACTACGATGAACTTTTAAGTGAAAAATGGCTTGGACGGGATATTGAGCAAGACGCTTTAGAAGCTGAAGCCGAAGAAGAAAAACATTTTGGCTAAAATATAATCAACTTCTTTCTTTTTATTCATTCATTAACGAGATTCAAAAAATAAGGAAAAATAGTTTTTATATTTTTATATTTCTCTTGATTTATATCGGATCTTAATCATTAAATTCCGCAACTCTACAATATCACTATCTTTTTCCACATATTTCTTTTTGGCGCCTTCAGCAAGAGGAAGGCTCTTAATATCATTCCCGCGAAGTGATACCATCATACCAAACTTATTTTCTAATGCCAATTTCATTGCAGCAAGCCCTAATCTAAGTCCTAATATCCGATCAAACGAATTGGGCGTCCCTGCACGCATGGTATGACCCAACACTACACTCCGACATTCATAATTGGTATTATTTTGCTGGAACTCTTTTTCTAACTCTTCATTTAGGCGTAATTCACTGACTAAAATCTGTGACATATTCAGTTTTGATAGCAGAGGATTTCCAAAAGTGTCCTTTGGCAATTTATCAATTGTCTCTTGAGAAATGGTTTCGAAGTCTCGTTTCAGCGACTCATCCGATGGATATGCCCCTTCTGAACAAGCGATAATATGATATTTATGACCTGCTCTAACCCGTCGTTTAAGAACTTCTATTACATGTTTTCTAAGATTAAAAGGGGTTTCCGGAATAAGTATAATATCTGCTCCACTGGATATTCCACTATAAATTGTCAAGAATCCCGCATCTCTGCCCATAACTTCTACTACGAAAATTCTTTGATGAGATCTTGCGGTAGTTGTTAAATTATCCATTGAGTTAGATGCCAACTGAACAGCGCTCCAAAATCCGAATGTATAGTCTGTTCCTAACAGATCATTATCAATTGTTTTAGGACATCCAATAATTTTCGCATCTGTGTACTTACAAATAGTATCGGCGACCCCGAGGGTATCATCTCCACCAATGGCAATTAATGCGTCTATTCCTAGATCGTCAAATTTCCCTGCCATCTCCTTGGCTATTTTTTCCTCGAGTTCTTTTTTCTTCTCTTCCGTTTCTGCTACGGCGACCGATGAAAATGGGTTCGTTCGACTGGTGTATAACAATGTACCACCAACAGTATGTAAATCATCATGTTCTGCAATATTCAATGGCATGGTTAAATTTTCCATGAAACCCTTCCATCCTTTAATAATCCCAATGCATTCTGTATCTGAATCAAAAGCTTTTAACATAATTCCATATATAACGCTGTTAAGCCCAGGACAATCACCTCCACCAGTTAAAATACCGATTATTCTTTTGTCTGTCATAATCTTTCACGTTTCAAATTGGTTTTTTTGTTAATTAAGTTAGACTATATTAAAAATCCTACCTATTTAGAAATTTAATTCTTCTCATTCATCATATTTGGGTCTAATTTTAAAAATTTGTAATTTTGCTTATTTTCTGGTATGATATAACTTCCACCCCCAGTATCCTCGATAATGAGTGTAAATGGCATCTGTCCGTTCATTGCTTTTTTCATGTCGTTTAATAGTGTAATCACCTCTTTCTTTTTGGGATCTGTTTCATTTAAACTGTTCTTATAAGTAGTTACTGCCTTCTCAAATCTGAGCAATATTCCCTCGACATTGGTAAAATAAAAATCCGCATAAGGACCAGGATTGACCATTAATTCCAATTCGGGAACCTCTAATTTAGCAGATGGAGAGCGATAGATCTTGGATCGAAGATCCGCTTCCTCTTTCACTTTTAATATAGACCTTCCAGGTTCAGTGCGAGCAGTCATGGGAATAATATCAGTTTTAAGAAAATCACATTTACTGCATTCTAATTTAATAATGAGCATTTTATCTTCATCTGGTAAATCATATTCCGTTTGGGAAATCTGAATCAGTCCCTCTTTACATTTTGGACACCGAAACTCGTAGGACTCGTTAGAATATCTGGTTTCATCGGACATTTTTTATCCACATATAATAGTAGTAGAGTACTATAGAGTAACTAAATAATTTGAAATTAATGAATTTTTATGCGCAAAATGATCATCATATAGTTTCTTTTCATAAATTAGGTATGTAGATCAGTCAATATATCTCAAAAAGAGATTTGGCAAAAGAAATAAAACAAAAAATTTTTTTAATAAAGAGCGATTTAGGATAATAATACTTTTTAAAATACACATTAACAATAATATAAGGTTGAACAAAATGGGAATAATACCACCTAAAAGTGGAAATTTTGTCTCAGACTCTGTATTATTGTTAAGCGTGATATTAGGATTACTACAAGTAGTAGTAATTATTTTATCTTTATAAAGCAATCAAAAAAACGTTCGAATCGGATTTTTTTGTTGGTTGCTTCTGATGAATAAAAAAACAAAATCAAAAAAGAAAAAAAGTTGAAAAAAGTGATGGAAAACGGAATAATAGAGATTTCATTCGCTGCACGGGGAGGTCAAACAGCTGTGACCGCAAGTCAGCTTCTAGCTCAATTTGCATATGAAACGGGATTTCATGATACTATCGCAATCCCCATTATAGGTGCTGAGAGGCGAGGGGCTCCGATTTCTGCGTTCACTAAGATATCCAAATCACAACCAATCAAAACCTATGATAGTGTGGTTGATCCCGACTACATGCTGGTTTTTGATATTTCGCTATTAGAAATTCCGCGAATTCGTGATTCAGTAAAGGAGGGCACCACTTTAATCATAAATAGTGATAAGTCGATAGATGATACTAAATTGCCGAATAAAATCAAAATTTATATCGTCGATGCGACTGGCATATGTATCGATCATAAATTTATGCTTTCGAGTGGTCCTATACTTAACATCCCCATGCTTAGTGCGTTTGGAAAAATCACGGGATTTTATGGTTTAGATACCATGAAAAAGGTAATCACTGAAGAATTTGGTGAAAAACGATCAGAGATTAATATGAAAGTCGCAGAGGATGCATTTAAATCCGTGAAGGAGGTTAAATAATGAGTAAAACGGAAGATGAAAAGTGGAAAAATATTTGTAAATCAAAAGAAGAGAGACCAAAAATTCAAGAATATAGAAACTGGAGGGAACTACCACCAATCCCAATTTCCCTACCAATAGATGCAAGTATCGGAACCACAGGAGACTGGAGAACGTTTCGTCCAATTATTAAAGAAGGGTGTAATCAGTGCGGGATTTGCTGGATGTATTGTCCAGAAGGAGTAATAAAGAAAGGTGATGATGGATCTTTTGAAATAGATTTAATATTCTGTAAAGGATGTGGTATCTGTGCGAAAGAATGTCCCACCAATAATATTGAAATGGTCAGGGAGAGTGAAATAGAAGAATGACTGAGGCAAAACAGAAAGATTTTATACAAGATAAAGAAACGAAAATCATTAAAGGCAATCTATCTGCTGCATATGCCGCTAAATCTGCGCGTGTTCAAGTCATAAGCGCATATCCGATTACCCCTCAAACAACTGTTGTGGAAAAGCTCAGTGAGTTTGTTGATGGAGGATTAATGCCAGGGACACAATATATTAAAGTGGAAAGCGAGCATTCAGTTATGGCTTCGATTGTTGGAGCTAGTATTGCGGGTACAAGAACATTTACAGCTACCGCGGGTCAAGGATTATTCTATATGTATGAAATGATCCATTGGGCAAGTTCAAGTAGGCTGCCGATAGTAACTGCTATTGCAAGTAGAGGGGTTGCCCCCCCATGGAACATCTGGGCAGATTTTACCGATGTTATTGCTGCTCGGGATACGGGATGGATGAGCGCCTTCTGTGCAACTCATCAAGAAATCTATGATGAGATTTTGATGTCCTATAAAGTAAGCGAAGATCCCGATGTTATGTTGCCAAAATTTGTCGCCTATGGAGGGTTTATTCTTTCTCATACCTCGAAACCAGTAATTATTGAGGATCAAGATTTAGTGGATAGTTATTTGCCACCGCTTCCTGATGAGAAAGGGTGGGATCATATTTTTATAGATCCAGAGAGACCGATGATGCATGGAAATCTGATTATGCCATCTGGGTTTTATAGTGAATTTCGGCTTAAGATACATGATACTATGATGAAAGCCAAAGAAAAAATAAAAAGCGCTGCTAACGAATTTAAAGAAGTATTTGGTAGAGATTACGGAAATGGGATGGTAAGACCATATAAACTCGATGGTGCGGACGTTGCGATTATTATTTATGGCGATCTGGCATTGCAAATGGAACAAGCGGTTGACGAATTGAGGCAAGAAGGATATAAAGTAGGAATGGTCAAATTAAGACATTTCAGACCTTTTCCGGTTGAGGATATCAGAGACATCGCAAAAAAGGTGAAAATTCTAGGTGTGGTTGACCGAGCTACGGCCTTTGGATCTCCTACAGGCGGTCCCGTAAGTAGCGAAGTTAAAACATCTTTATATAATACAGGCATTAAAACCAAAGTGTTACCAATGATTTCTGGACTTGGCGGTAGAGAAGTAAGTGTCGAAGAACAGAAAGACCAATTAAAAATACTTGTAAAAATGTATGAAACTGGAGAATTACCAGATGATTTGATTCATGGTACTCTTTGGCATGGCAAATTGGAGGTGAAATAATAATGACAACTATAAAAGAAGTTTTGGAAGACGCGTGTGATGAGTATTTTCTCCCAGGAAATTCGTGTTGTGCGGGTTGTGGACTCGAAATAGCTCTACGCTGGGCTATGAAAGCTTTAGGACCGAAAACCTCGTTAGTCGCACCGGCATCTTGTTTAAATGTTGTAGTTGGACTATGGCCTAAAACTGCTCCAAACTTCCCCTTCCTGAATATGGCATTTGCGGCGGGAGCGGCAGCAGCGACGGGGCTTGATGCAGCATTTAAAGCTAAGGCAGAAAGATTTCCTGATGGTCCGTGGAAAGATATGACAGCTATGACGTTTGCTGGAGATGGAGGGACAACAGATATCGGTATTCAGGGATTAAGCGGTGCAGCTGAGCGAAACACAGACATGATATATGTATGTTATGATAATGAAGCTTACATGAACACAGGAATTCAAAGAAGTAGTTCAACCCCACATGGGGCCAAAACAACAACTACACCATTCGGTAAACAGCAATTTAAGAAGGATGTACCAAGGATAATGGAGGCACATGATATTCCTTATGTCGCAACTTGTAGTGTGTCAGAACCATTAGATCTCTACGATAAGTTTAAGAAAGCTAAGGAAATTAAAGGATGTAGATATATTCATATATTAGCCCCATGTCCACCAGGTTGGGGATATTCTGCAGAAGATACAATTGAGATTGCTAAATTAGCAGTGAAGTCAGGATTTTGGGTATTGTATGAAGTAGAAAATGGAGTAAAAACACTTTCTAAACCGAGTAGACGTCTATTAGATCCTGATAAAAGAGTACCCTTGATTGAATATATCTCTCAACAAAAACGATTTTCTGGAATATCGGAAAAAACGCTAATGGAGCTTCAAGATCAAATAGATAAGCAATGGAAGAGGCTTGAAGCAGAATTAAAATGCCAAGAGCAAATATAAAATTTTATTTTTAATAGTTATCTTATTTTTATTTTATTTTTAAACATTAAATTTTTTGGATTTCCAATTTTATTGGTCTTATATATGGGTTTTTTAGTAAAGATAAAAAATAAAGAAATCAACGAAATTGAGGTTTTCTTAGATATCGCAATAGATCATATCCTTGAAGGAAACATCATTAGCTTTCCGACGGAATCGGAGTATAAATTGGGATGCGATCCCACCAATTTGAATGCTGTGGAGAGATTATACCGATTAAAGTTTAGGGATAGATCTAAAGGATTTCCTCTTTTAGTCTCAGATTTTGAAGAGGCAAAGAAAATTGCTGAATTTAATGCAGGAGCATTGAAATTAGCCTCTCATTTTTGGCCCGGACAATTGATTTTAAAATTACGCAAAAAACAACCCAACATCATTCCTAATGAAGTTTCAGCTAGTGAAGAAACCATAAAACTTAATGTTCCGGAAAATAAGATAATATCTGAAATTCTAAAAACTCTTAAAGAGAAAGGGACATTTGGAGGTATAATCGGAACCTCAGCGAATTATTCGGGTGAAGATCCAGCAACAAGTGGTCAAGAGGTTTCTAATACATTTTTAGGTCCTATAGATCTCATTCTGGATGCGGGAGAATCTGAATCAAAAGAAGCAAGCACTATTGTGGACTGTACAAAAGATCAAATTGAGATAATGAAAGAAGGTAAGATTAGAAAGGAAGAAATACTGAATTTAATATCTGACTAAAAAAAGGAGGTAAATCTGAATGAAAAATTTCAATTTATTGGTTTCGTCTCCGCGGTATAATGAAACTAATGCAAAGGCAGAACTCTGGTTTACGTTGGTAATATGTGATGATCCTTATCCGATCATCTCAGATTTGGAGTTTCAAGGCCTTATCACCGCTAAAACAAGTAAGAATGAATTTGAGATAATAGAAAAAATTAAGAATATCCTAGCGCAAGAACCATATTTTTTTAAGTATGTATTGAAAATAGTGCCAATTCAATTTGTATGTGAAGCAAATTTGAAGCAAATAGAAAACATGGTCAAGGAAAATTACTCAAACTATATTTCTAACGGGGAAAGGTTCCGGATTAAACTAAGACGTAGAAAAAATAAACTCATTGAGAGAAAACCTCTTATAGAATCAGTTGCGAAATATATTAATAATCCTGTAGATTTAGAAAATCCCGAAAAGATTGTTCGGATTGAGTTGCTAAAAAACATTTGCGGGATTTCTTTCTTAAACCCCGGTGAAGTGATCAGTCCGAAAAATGAATTCATGGAATCGGAATCAGAATCTTAGTCAAATTTGACTCCTTCCAAACTTAATAGAGCCATTTTTTCACATACAACGCCCAGCAATGCATCTTGAATAATTTCAACGTTTTCTATGTCTTTGAAATTTGAGATGTGGTCTGAATTTAAAGTGCTAAGAATAGAGGTTATTTGATATTCAGAGATGTTATAGAACTTTTTTATTTTGTCAATTCTTTCAGATGTGAAATGAGGAAACTCAAGTTTAATTTCTTCTGCATCAAAATGATTTAGTAGATCTTCAAATATTTGCATACACTGAGTTTTTTCTGAGACAATGCACATATAAATTGGAACGTGATTTAAATGTTCGGCCCTAATCCCAAATGAATCAATTGCAATTTTAATCTGGTGATTTGCTGCTAAATATAATAAAAATTCAATGCTTATTTTATTTGAAATATTAATCTCTTGGCTAAATGCTCTTTGAGAGAAATATATCGCATAAAAAATATGTTGTAGGTTAATTATAAGGTCGGAATTAAAAAATTGAATTATCGCATTGTGAAATTTTTCTTGAAGATGATTTATTACATCAAATATCTCTTCCACTGAAGGATAATCATTGAATTTTAGAGAACTAAGGATGACGGTGTAATGCATATTATATAGCTTTATATCAAAATCCTCTTGAATCATACCGGCAAACTCCAGCTAATCCAGCTCGGTAATATATTAACATATACTCTAATGATGATACAAAATAATAAGAGACCAATCAAATATATTGTAAAAATCCAGTCTTTATTGGAAAATTTGATTGTATAATAATAAGTGCGCTCTTTCTTACTTCCGAACCCTCTTGATTCTAAAGCCTCCGCTACATTAAATGCTCTCCGAATTGAGCAAATAATTAGGGGCACTAATAAGGGAAATAAATTTTTAACTTGATTAATAAGACCTTTTTTCTGCATTTCATACCCCCTACTCTGCTGAGCATCGATAATATTTTGAGCTTCTATAGAGATCGTGGGTACAAATCGAAATGCCAAAGAAAAACTAAAGGCAAACTCATATGGTACCTTCATTGCGATTAAGGATAATGATAGTTCATTCGGATCAACTGTTAAAAAAAAAATTGAAAACGCAGTAATCATGGTTATAATTCTGATTATCATAGAAATGGCATAGGAAAGAGTGATAAACAGGGTGTTTAGAATAATAATTAATATAAATAGGAATGATAAACCCCTGATGCTCTTCATCCATTGACCTAATATTTTTCCGGAAATGATTATTGGAATTAGGCTTAATAATAATAAAAATAATGGTACAATTTCAGTAAATACGAGTGAGGATATGGTATAGATAAACGCCAAAAATAATTTTGAACGGGGGTCAAGAGAATGTAAAAATGTGTCTTTCTGAAGAAATTTAAACGAATCCAGAAATTCGAAAGACATCCTTTTAGTCCCCCCCAGGGCTTAATTTTCTATCAGATAAATAATCTAAAAGAAATTCTGTTAAATCTTCCTCTGTCTTGATACGTTTTGGAATAGGAATTCCTTCCTTTTCCAATATGACCTTAAACTGGGTTATTTGAGGAGATACTAAAGATGCTTCCTTGATTAACTCTTTCTTGGTTAAAATCTCCCGAGTTGGTCCATCAGCGATTAAACTCCCTTTTGACATTAAAACAATTCTGGGAATATAATCGTAGGCAAATTCGACATTATGGGTTATAATGATGATTGTTTTACCCTTATCTCTCTCTTCTTGAATGAATTTAATAAAGAATTCTATTTCCTTTTTATCTTGGCCCAGAGTCGGTTCATCGAAAATAAGGACGTCAGGATCACGACAGACAACTGATGCTAAAGCAAGTTTTTTCTTTTCTCCACCAGATAGATTCAATGGAGAACGATTTTTGTATCGAGCAAAGTTAAATTGTTTTAAAATCGCACTCGTCCTTTCTTGAATTCCTGATTTTTCGGAATAGATGTTTTTCAGAGAGAATTTAATCTCATCTTCGACAGTATTGGAAAATAATTGATGATCTGGATTTTGAAAGATTACTCCCACAGTTCTAGATAATTGAGCGATGGTTTTGTCTTTTGTGTTTTCACCATTAATTAAAATAATGCCATTTTGAGGTCTAACTAAACCATTTAGAGTTCGGATAAGAGTGGTCTTTCCTGCTCCATTAGGTCCCATGATCCCAACCATCTCTCCTTGATCGATACTTAATGTAATGTTTTTCAACGCAAGAGTTCCAGTGGGGTATGTATAACTCACCCTATTAATCATTATAAATGGAATTTTCTCAACCATCATCAAGAGCCCTCCTTTAGTCTTTTGATTATTCTAGCGGCTTTTGATAAATTAAAAGGGATATTTCCATCGTATATTTTTTCAGATTTTAAATTTGTAAAAAGAGAATGTATAAAGGGTTTATTGATTTTGAGTTGTTCGAAATTAATATTATTAACAACTTCTTCTTTTTCTCCATGCTCCACAACTTTTCCCTTATTCATTAGGATGATCTCATCCACAATTGAAATCAAAAGATCCAGTCTATGTTCGCTAATTATAATAGTTATATCTCGCTCTTGATGGATTTTTTCAAGGAGGGTCAAAATTCTACTCGCAAAAAGTGGATCTAAATTCGACGTAGGTTCATCCAGAATAAGGATTTTTGGGTTTAAGGCTAATATAGAAGCTAATGCTACCCTTTGTTGCTCTCCTCCACTAATTTCAAACGGAGCTTTATCTAATATATCTTCAATACCAGTTAATTGAACCACTTCATCAATTTTTTGCTTTATTTGATCCTTTGGAATCCCTAAATTTTCTAAACCAAATGCAATCTCATGTTCGACATTCATAGAAACAAGCTGATTTTCGGGATTCTGAAACACTATACCAACAAAAGTGCTCAGATCAGCTATCGATGTTTTGGTGGTATCGTTTCCATTCACTTCCACCCAACCCTTATAATACCCGGAATAAAACTGGGGTATTAATCCATTCATGCATCTTATTAAGCTTGTTTTCCCAGAACCCGTTTCTCCCGCAAGCAAGATGAATTTGTTTTCTTTGATTTTTAAGTTTATGTTATTTAGCGCATAAATTTCATTGCCTTTGTATCTGAAGTAAAAATTATGAAATTGAATAAGGGGAGACATACCAATACCACTAATTATTAATAATAAAGTATTATTTATTTAAAACATCTCTAATTTTTGCCAAGATAACATCTCTCAGCTTTCCTTCTTCTTTCAAAATATTAATAGAAGCAGCACCATCGTGTCCTCCACCACTCGCATTATATGATTTTGATATCTCTTCTAATATTTTCCCTAAATGGAGTCCAGTTTCAAGGCATACCTTTTTTCGTGCTCTTAAGCTAACTCGGTATTCATTAGTACGTTCAGAGAAGACGACTGCAATATCAAATCCTATTTTGGTTAGAGTGTTTGCAACACTGGCTTCGAAACTGCTCACCTCAGATATTCCGATTAGCCAATCGCTTATCTTGATCAACTCGGCTCTTTGAGCCCCTTTTATTTGAGCTATCTTCTTAGAAATATCCGGTTTGGATTTCAACATCATTAAGATTTCTTGATAGTCAGATTTATCATTAAGTAATTTGGCGACTGTTTTGAAAGTCTTATTATTTGCAAACTTAAAATAACCCGAATCTGATAAAATCCCAGCCACTAAAAGATATCGATAAGGAGTTGGAATATGAAAATTATATTCATCTAATATCTGCACGACTATTTCCGCTGTCGATGCATAATCATCAAAAAATATTCCGTTCATATGCTCCTCATTCTTAAATTCTTCCTTAAAATGATGATCAATAAAGAAATAAGGGATCTTATCAAAATCGTGAAATGATTTATCAAGAAATATAATTTGATCCAATTCATTAGCATCTAGAATAATTATACCATCAAATTTCTTTAAATCTCCGACAGATTCTTCGAATACTACTTGAAAATTAGGAAATTTTTTTTTCACCATTTCATAGAAGAATTGCGTGTGCTTGGATATCTTGGAAAAATATAGAAATGTCTCTATCTGATGTTGTGTTTGTAAAAAAAAATTCAGACATACAGAGGAAGCAAATCCATCAAGATCCACTAGATCATGAGAAGTGATCAAAAATAGTGTTTTATTTTTTAAAAAATTATGAAAAGAATGGAGTCCAGATCTAAACATAAGCTTATGCCGACTGTTGTTGTAGTTCGGACTGGAGAGTTTGACTTAGTTGTTGTAATTGATTTCTAGTTCTTTCTTCTTTTTGTTTGAGTGTTTTTACTCTCATTTCAGACGTAGTTTTGGCATTTTTTTTCTCTGAAAGTAGTTTATCCTTGCTGCTCTTTACCATAATCCCACCTATCGATTTATATACAATCTCATCAGGATCTGTCTTCTCTAATTCCTCTATTGCTAATTCGGTTTCTCTTAATTGGCTTTCTAATTGAATTCTCTGATTCACTATGAATTCTAAATTATTTTGTAAATTTTGTAAGTTCATTAACTTTTCTCGTAATTCAGGGCTAATATCATTTGGATTGATTGTCATACTTTTTCACATCGTTTTTATTTTCTATGAAATAGATAATATACTAAATTTTAAATTTTTTTTTAATTAATTATTAATTCTAACACACTTTCATCAACAATTCATTATTGAAAACTACTCAGTATTGTTAAAAAATAAAATCAGCAATAATGCCATTGGGCGAAAATATATTTTCACACTTTTCAATTAAAAAGTCGAACTACATATGAGAAAAAAGTTTATCTCAACGCAGTAAGGTTCAAAATTTTATCAATAATTTTTCCAAAAGAAATAATATCATTCATAGAGGCTCGGAATGCAGTAATATCTTGACTTTTAACAGAGAATTCCAATGAATTAGGTTCTTTTTTCTGCATTGATATAATGGAACGTTTAGTTTTTGCCTTTTTATGCTCTGGTAAATAAGAAGCATAAGAAATATCCCTTATCTGACTATCGTCAAATGAAAATGTAATTGTCGATTGAATGGAAAAAAAGGAGGTATCGCTCATTCTTCTTCTTCGATTAACTCAATTTCTCTTTGTTTTCTTCGCGCAACTCTGAAAGATTCTGCACCCCTGGCGGTGACAATATCATATGCTCCTCCAGTAAATTTAGCATCACATTTCTTACAATGCCAAATTCCAACTGAAACTCTATGGACAGAACCTTTTGTTCTACATTTTGGACAATTAATATTCTTGCTTTTCATACGAACAAACACGTCCCGAGCTCGCTTACGGACTACAGAACCATAGCGGGCTCCATATTTCCCAGTCGCGTCTACTTTCTTTGTTTTACCCATTAATCTCACATCATCGAAAATT
>SHMW01000001.1:0-117036 GCA_008080735.1 Promethearchaeota archaeon | reverse complement strand
TTATATTTTATAAAGTATAATAAAATAAAAATTTTAGCTATATAAGGCGCTAAATCCATTATTTTCTTATTTTCAGAAGTTTTTATAAAAGGAAAATTCCTTCCTCAAGGATCAAGAAGAAGCTATTTTGATTGATAATAATTCGTTTTACAATATTCCTATTTATAATCATAGGAAATGTAAACAATTTTTAATATTAGGAAATGATATTAGAAAGCTTAAATGAAAAGCTACTATAAATTAGTTTAATATATGTTTATTCCAATAATTTTATCTAAATTTTGCTAGTAGGTGTTTAAAGGTGGTCATTTCCGAACCATTAACCATTAGATTAGAAGATATTAATACATATTATAAAGAAAAAATAGGAGGGAAAGCTTCTAATTTAGGAAATCTGATTCAGAATAATTTTAATGTTCCGGAGGGATTCGTCCTTACTACCGATGCATATTCCTCTTTCATTCATGAGAATAATCTTTATAAAGGAATCAATTCATTGTTACAAGAAGTGGGATCTTCTAACATTGAGAAGATCGAGGAAACAGCTAAGGAAATCCAAGATATTATTCTACAAGGAATATTTCCCGAGAATCTTAAAAAGACAATAAAACAAGGATGCAAGGATATTTCATGTGAGAATTTTGTAGTCCGATCTTCGGCAATTTCGGAAGACTCTGACAACGCGTCTTTTGCCGGGCAATATGAATCTTATCTTAATCTGAAGACTTCTGATGATGTTATAGGACATGTGAAAAAATGCTATTCCTCATTATGGTCAAGTAGAGCACTCAGTTATAGGATAAAAAATAATATCCCACATGAAAATATGAAAATCGCTGTGATAGTCCAAAAGATGGTTCCAGCCAAATGTGCGGGTGTTCTTTTCACAGTCAATCCCACAAACTCCAAAAAATCAGAAATGCTCATAGAATCTAATTTTGGGCTCGGAGAATCAGTAATGTCTGGTCTCTGCTCTCCTGATCAATTCATTATTGATAAGAAATGTGATGATAACCAATATAACTTTAAAATAATTGATAAAAAGATCGGAAAAAAGGAATATATTGTATTTCCTGACCATATAGAGCAAAAAAGAGGAATTAAAACTATCTCTTCATTAAAAGATGAAAGCTTACGGATATCGTTATCAGACCAAGAAATATTAGAACTTTCTAAACTAGGTTTGGAAATAGAAAATTTATATCAAAAACCTCAAGATATTGAATGGGCAATTGATGAAAATAAAGAAATCTCTATTCTACAAACGCGACCAATTACGGCATTCATAGAGAAACAAGTATCTAAAGATATAATCTACTCTCGGGGATATTCGGACGACTATTGGAACGATAATTGTACACCCTTGTTTTTTAATCTTTTAGGAGATCAATTGACTGACGTTGTGAATGTAGAACTAAACAACATAATGGGATATAAAAAAATGCAGTCTAAACTGCTGAAGTTATATAATGGACACGTTTATTTTAACTTGGATGTACTCAAAAGAAAAGTGGAAAATGAAATTCCACCATTTATGAGAAACGAGGATTTATTAAATTATTTCCCCAATGGCTCTGGTCCATATGGGAAAGAAACAATTAAGGATCTTCCATTCCATATTATTAGCCGAATAGTAGCAGAACTTAGAATTATGCTTTTTGATCCACAAGGTTCTATTTCTAAGACAGATGATGTGTATTATCAATGGACACGAGAGAAATTTAATCCTTTCTATAAAGATTTTAATAAAAAACTAGAAAATTTTAGGAACAAGGAAAATCTCAAAAATTTATTCCAGTTAGCAGAAGAATTAGACATTCTAATGCGGGATCATTTCCGTCTCGTCAGATATGGGATTCCAGTGCATAATATTGGCATGAACTTGTTAGTGCAATATCTGCTCACAAAATTTATTGGAAAACAAGAATGTTTGAAATATTATCCTATCCTTATCTCTGGTTTAGATCATAAATTAACCGAAACAAATCAAAAGATCCATAATTTAGCATCCCAAGCGCAAAAGAGTAAAAAACTGACGCAATTACTCATTGAAAGTAATCCAAAAAATCTTATGGAGAAATTATTATCCTATCAAGATCCCGAGATTGAGAGCTTTCATGAGAATCTGAAAAAATTCCTAATAAAGTACGGGGACCGGGGTTTTACTCGGGAACCGTATTATCCACGCTGGCGAGAAGAGCCGAGATATGTTGTTGAAATATTACAATCATTAGTGTTGGAAAATGAAGAAGAAATAAGCAAAATTCAAAAGAAAAACAAACATCATAGAAATTTGGTCAAAAAATATATCGAAAGCAAAATTCGCTCACAATTCTTAGGATTTACAAAATGGAAACTTTTTTCGACGATCCTTAAATTCAGTAAAAGATATATTAAATTCAGAGAAGCTCAGAGATTTAATTTAGATAAATGGATTACCTTAAACCGTAATTTATATCTAGAAATTGCAAAACTTCTCCAAGAAAAAGGATATATTATAAATATCCAAGATATCTTTTTTTTATATCGAAATGAAATTAGATTTTTAATTAATCGAGAAATTCGGAAACAAGTAAAAGAGCAATTAAAGGTGAAAATAGCAGAGAGAAAAAGGATCTTTGAGAGATATGAGGATAAAGTTCCTCCTAAATTCATTTCTGGCAAGAGGGAGTTTAATGATAGGCTCGAATATGAGGAAGATAGTCATGTTTTCAAAGGCATTCCCGCAAGCCAAGGTGAGATCAGAGGAAAAATAAGAGTTTTGACGACAATTGAAGATATTTCTAAGGTTAAATCGGGAGAGATTCTCGTAGTTCCCCGCACAGACCCCGGTTGGACTCCAATTTTCTCAAAAATTGGCGGACTCATCACTGAGACGGGAGGAGTTCTTTCCCATGGGGCGGTAGTTTCAAGGGAATATGGAGTCCCAGCTGTGACTAATATCTCAAATGCATGTAATTACTTCAAAAATGGGCAAATGGTCACTTTAAATGGTTATAATGGTATAGTGCGTGTTAAATAGAAATAATTTTCCTATTGTATATTTTGATAGAATTCATCTCTCTCTTTTTATACTTGTTTCATTATAAATTCATCAAAATTCATATCAATTAATATATGTTCAATTATTATCATCAATTAATTAGAATTCTCATATTAAAAGGAAAAAGAATAATGGAACCAATAATTCATCCAAATGAGCTTACGGATCATCCAGAATGGAATGAATCATATTATCTTGCATTTTATGATAGAAAAAAAGAGATTGGTGCAGTATCTCGCTTAGGTTATAAACCTAATAAAAAAGAGGCAATGACATTTTTCTTTCTATTTCTTCCCGATGGTTCTGGAGGTGGATATTTTCAAGAAAATAAGTTGAAGGAGTTTAATGATATACTCAAGGTAGGAGGGATGACACACGGATGGAATTCAGATGGGACATGGAATTACACATTTGAGGGAAATGTAATTTTTGTAGAAGATTCGGAAAATTTACCTAAAGTACGCCAAAATCCAAAGCTTATATCAGCTACCAGTAAGGTAGAACTGGATATTAGTTTCGACCCGATTAATAAGGTATATGAATATAGTAAACATATGACCGAAGAATCATTAGAATTGGGAAAGAAAGCGGGTGATAAGCATTGGGAGCAAATGGCTAAAATAAATGGTAGACTTAAAATCGGAAATGAAGAATTTAAATTTGATGATATTATCGGGCAGCGTGATCATACTTACGGTGTCCGTGATTGGACTGGAGTTGGTAATTGGTTATATTATGTAGTTTGGTTCGATGAGAATCTAGCTGTCAATCCAGCAGCAATTATCGGAGATGATGGAAAATTATCAACGGGAGGTTTTCTATACAAGAATGGAAAAAATATCCCACTTAAAACGATTAAAATCTTAGACCAAACATTTAGAGAAGATGGTTTAATGCCAGTTAGTTCAAAATTGGAATTGATTGATAATAATGATGATAGGCATAATTTAACAGCTAAAGTAGGTCAAATAATTCCCGTTCCGTTTGAAGATAAAAGCGGACAGAAGTCAATATTGGTACAATCCTTTGGAAATTTTGAGTTGGGTCAGAGAAAAGACGGATATGGTACCTTTGAGACATTAAGACGAGAATAATTTAGGATCTTCTCAGATAAAAATCATGTAATTCACTTATTTTTTTCTTACTAAGATTACTCAGAATGAGAAAAGATAAAAAAATAATTTAAATGTTCAAAACAAGAAATTAAATTAAAAATTAAAAAAATTATTCGATTTTGGTTTCGTATTGCCATAAATCTAAGTCTTTGCGAAGGTTTCCAGCGATCTCGAATGCTTTATCACCTAACATCTTAACTTCTTCAAAGGTGAAAGTTGCTGCGCCGCTTTTTTGTATGCTTGTTATTTCGTCCTTGGTGACGGAAATGGTAAGCCTTCCTTCACTAACTAATTCCTCTGGTAGGCTTGGATCAACAAATAAAATATCGCCTATTTTTCCGAATGTAATTGGAAGTGGCAATTCTTTTATGATTTCACTTCCTTTGAAGTATTCTCCGCTCCATTGAGGTCTGTCGTCAGTCCATTCTCCTTTTGGGATATGGGAAGATATTAGGGATGCTAAGGCACCTACACCACCGCAATCGATCATGTTTCCTCCGTGATTAATCACATACATATCCACGAAAATAATATAAACTGCTTTTCCCTCTTTAATACAAAGCTTTTTTGTCTGAACACAATCTGCATGGCGTATTCCCCGATCAACAACGCGCGCTAATTCAATAGATTCTTCATCAGGTGGACCTCTTTCAAATAGTGGAGATGCTAAAGGAAGAAGTTCTGCCATCACAGTACATACACCTTCATCAGGCATATCTGGATAGGGCTCACCAATATCATATTTCACTCCGACCATTATTCGAGTATCGCCTAATGAGATATCGCAAGAACCCTCGGCTGCGGCTATCTTGTCTGTTGCAATATCAAAATCTCTATATTCCCAGAGACCCCTTCCATCAATTCTTTGGTCTTTTTTGAGATTTTCTTTAATATAACTTTTTTCTATAGTTGAGATTACTCGTTTTATATCCATCATTGGTTTATTCGACCTCCATATCTTGTACGTCTTTTTGAATTTTAATATATTTTCGTTTTAGTGCTTCTAATTGCATATCATAGATTTTTTTGAGAGCATCTTGAGCCATATCTAAACTAGTATCCATTTCTCCTTTCGTCATTTTCCCGTCGAACTGTAATAGCGACATCTCATCGTTAAACCATGTGATTGCCACGGGTAAATCTGCATCGCCAGCCTTATCTTCTATTCCTGAAAGATCTGTTACGAGTTTTCCGTCAATCTTTCCTATGGCACATGAAGTTACTAAGCTTCTCATAGGAACTCCCGCATCAGCTAAAGCAAGGGCGGCAACTGTAGTGCTCGCACATCGAGTTCCCCCATCCGCGTCTACAACTTCGATAAAAATTTCAAAACTCGTGCCAGGATATAATTCCAGAAAAAGAACGGGTTCCAAACAATCAGAAATGATCATTGAAATTTCTTTTTCTCTGCGCCCTGGTGCGGGTCGCTTTCTATCAAACACAGAAAAAGTTGCCATCCTATAAAACACTCTAAGAATGCCTTTGTCGGGTTTTGCTAAATGGTGAGGATGGACTTCGCGTGGGCCATAAACGGAGGCAAATATTTTATTATTGCCCCATTCGATATAAGCACTGCCGTCCGCGTTCTTAATAACATCTACTTCCATTTTAATAGGACGTAAATCATAGATATCACGTCCGTCAAGGCGTTTTCCGTCGTCTCGAAATAAACTTTTTGGATATTCATCTGGTATTAATAAGGTCATTTATTGAATACCTCTTTTTTCTTTTTCATTTTTGATAAATTCTTCCATTCGATCTGTTAATCCTTGCGTATGTGCTTCTCGTTCAATTTTATAAATAGCTTCAATTAAAAGTCGCTCTTTCTCAATGTCACCACCTTTAACCCATATCCTACCATTTTGGGTGACGAATATGTTGCAATCGGTAAGACCTTTAAGCATTTTAATCATGGAGCCATTTCGACCAATAACGCGTGGGACTTTAGGAGGGTCGATTTGAATGATTATTCCCCCTCGAACTTTTCCGAGATATTTTCCTACAGTAGTCAATTCAGGACTATTCAGACGATCAGCAGAAATTATTTTGGCGATAACTGCATCTCCAATGTCAAATTTCTCTGTATCAGGGCGTGAATTTCCTCGCATACGTCTTTTACCACGTTTAATAGTGTTTCTGGGTTTCAATATTCCTTCATATTTCGCATTAATATCACAGCGATATTTTACTGGATTTTTATCAGTAATAATCGCAACCACTTTATCTCCGGGATGAGCGGTGTAAAATCCGTTTAAAGGTATCACATTAATATAATTCTTTTTAATTTGTTTTAATCCAACCATTACGGAGATTATTTTATCGCCCTTTTTGTTAAGAATTGTCCCTCGTCCAGGAACAAAATTTTCCAGATCTTCACTTAAGATCTCTCCTGGTGCAACGATTTCGCGCAAGGTTTCTTCATCTTCAAATTCATCATCTTGATCCTCATCATCTTCCTCATCGTCATCGAATTCCTCGTCCTCGTCGTTTTGCTCTGTTTGCTCCTCTTCTTCATCGTTTTCCATTTTATTTCACAATTTTTTACAGATAAATGTTAATAAATAAAAGATTTTTTTACAAAATTATATTGAAATAATCAGTGGCTCAATAAAATTTTTGTGAATTTAGTAAAACGAGTAGGGCAAATTTCACAGTTATTCTGTAAAGAATTTAATTAATGCTAAAAATAAATGAAAATGATAAATAAATATATTATCTCAAGTGGTTTAAAACTTTTTTAAAAATTAATTAAGTGATTTGGAAGGAGAAAAATATATCTCACCCAATTAAGATTTCATTAATTTGGTCTGAATCCGCCCATGAGTAAGCTTATTCAGCTTATCTAATAGTTCCATCTGAAGTCCCGCGGGCATACTTATCACAGAGACCCAAGAGCCATCACTTTGCCATTCTTCCTTTTTAATTTGCGCATATTGGGCCACAATGTTATAGCCTTTAGCAGTAAATGATGTGGGGATCTTAACTGCCATTTCAATTTGTTCCATCTTGATCGGGATGATGGTTCGGATTTTTTTTACCACATCATCCACTTGCTCTTCTGCATTTCGCATCAAATCGATTTTTACATCAGCCTCCTCAATAGCTTTTTCTATACGTTCTGGAGGATGTGGTTTGTTATTCTGCGGATTAATCGCATTTTTGGAAATGATATTGATTATTTTCTTAAGTTTTTTTTCTTTTTCTTCTTCGCGTTGAGCTCGCGTCCATTGTATATCCCCATCTAACAAAATATGAGCGCCAATTTCTCTCCCATCGGTCGTGCCAAAAATCGCTTCCATATCCCCATCTGTTGCCTTTTTTCCACGCTTCAAGTCTTCAAATACTATGAAACTTTCAAAAATTAACTCTAAGGGTATATTTGGATCCTCAATGATTTGTTTTGGGCTCATCCGAGATTTTTCTTTGCCTTCCTTCAATCTTCTATTTATCTCCTCTCGAATATATTTCTTTGCTTCCCACGCTTGTTCTGGATCCAATAACATTTCAAAAATTCTACCACCTTTTTCAAGTCGACCAATGATATTATTACCTAAATTCATACGAGCTCGGTCAATCAAGATTAATCACGACTATATTTGTTTAATAATTATTTCCATTTTTTATTTGATTATATTACATAAAGCTTTGGTTAAATAAAAAATAAGGAGAAACATTAAAATGTCATATTATAAAAAAATTATAATTTCTCTAATAATTCTTTCTTTTCCTCGACGGTGAGAAGGGTGAATTTTTTATCTTCCTTCAAAATATAGGCAACATCACAGGTATTTGCATTTAAACTCTCTTCACTCATGATCTCTTTGAGTGTTTGTAATGGTAATAATTTCAAATCCTCATCTGAGATATTAATATCATAATTATCTTCCAAATAGGTACGCGCTTCATTAGCCCCCGAGCCTATCGCGAATGCTTTATAGCCCCAGAGTGCTCCGGATGGATCGGTAAGGAATAATCCCGTTTCTCCGTCAGGATTAATTCCCGCGATTAAAAAAGAAACACCAAATGGTCGAACTCCTGCATTTTGGGTGTAAGCTTGAAGAATTTCGCAAATTTCAAGGGTGAGTTCTTTTACAGTAATTTTTTCATCATAATTTAATTGATGTACTTGTGCTTGCACACGTCCTTTATCAATGAGAACTCTTGCATCTGCCGTCAAACCGGCGATTGCAACCCCTATGTGATTATCTATTTTAAAAATCTTCTCTGAACCGAGAGTTTCTTGTAATTCCGAGCTTTTCTTTTCCACAGCAAATACAACCGAATTTTTATTCCTTGCACAAATCGCTGTAGTTCCTCTTCGTACCGCCTCTATCGCATATTCCACTTGAAACAGACGTCCTTCTGGTGAGAATTGTGTAATGGCCATATCGTAGCCACGTCCCTGTTGTGAGAACATTTTGCTTTAACCTCTTTTAAGATTCAATAATTAACTTTTGTAGTAATATATAGAAGAACAATAATCTACTATTTTTATAATTCTGGTTAATAAAGAATAAAATATATAATTTGCCTATATAAATCATAAAGAGTGTCTTTTCTTCTATAACGCAATTATTATGTATAGATTCTAGTGAATATCTCCTATGATTACAGTTTTATAAAAGTTAAGAAAAAATAATGAAATTTAAAAAATAGATAAAAATTTTCAAGTATTTAATCTTCTTCGCCTTTAGCACCAATTTCTCCGATCTTCGCTTTTACATCCAGAAGTGTGACTCCCTTTAATTGCGCAAATTGATAGATAAATATGATTGTACTTCCAATTATCCCAATCAAGTAAAAGATTTCGATTGTCCAAGTATATTGAGCAATTGCGGTGTAAAATTCCCATTCCAATAAATAAGACAATGAAGCTATGAAAACCATAAAGATCATAGAAACTAAGAGTCCAATGCGTTCATATACTTTGGGATCATCATCCGTAATGAATATCTTTATCCAAAATACGATTGAAATAAATGTAATTGGTGGAAATAAAAGAGAACCGATTCCGATGGGAATCAATAGATACACTGCCAATTTATGTCTCCATATTGTTAAAATTTCTTTTAATGTTGTCTGGTCTTGGATATGTGCCTTTGCATATTGTTTTCTAAACGCAAAATACTTTTTCTTGACTTTCCTTCCAACGTTTTTAGCTCCTCTTTTTATTCGGGTAAATAATCCCCCTCCTGTCGCGGCATCTTCAAATTCTTCTTTAATAAGGGGAACAATATAAAGCGAGAGTGTAATCGAAGCAATTCCGAAGATATATAATGCGAGATCCATGATATACGCAAATCCAGTGTCTGGTGTACCCGAGGGGGTGAGACTCGAGATAATTCTATAAATTCCAAAGATAATCAAGAGAACTGGAATAATTATCTGGATAATAATAAAGATCCTCACTTCTTTCTCCCCGATCTTATCTGCTATTAGGTCTAGAATAAAGAGGAAAGCGGTAGTAACAGTAAGGATCAACCCGAATCCCGACAATAGCTTAGCAGCCCAAAAGAAGATTAAATTTGAGAATAATAATACCGTGGTACCAAACAAGAGAAGCCATATCATAAATACAGTTGTTCCGATTAATCCAATTATATAAAAAATATCAAATTTGTCAAGTTTCATATTCAATTTTAAGGAAGTGTAATATTTAATCGTTGTTGTGAAAAATAATATAGATTAACTATGTTCTCAAAAATTTTTAAAAGATATTGAGAAAAAAAGAGAAAATAGGTAAAGTTTGAATTGCGAAAAGAAGGTATTGTTGGTGAATTGATCACCTTCTACGGGTGGATCTGATTTCAAAAAGTTTAATAAAATTAAATCTTCGTTATCCTAAAACCACTGTTGAGAACCAGAATTTATGTCATAAAAAGGGATGAATATTCCTTTGATGAGATTATAGTAAAAAAAATTCTAATGTTTTATTGATCCCATGCAATTTTATTTACAAAAATCGACCATTCAAGCAAAATTAATCCCGTATCATCACGAATATGAATAAGTAGATACTCTCCATCCTTAGTAACTGACCCCGCGATGTTTCCTTTTCCCGAGAAGTTCTTTGCTGCCAATTGGATCTCATCGTTCTTTAAAATCGCATATCGCTGGTTCATAAAATGAAGAGAAGGTTCTTTTTCTTTCCATGCCTTCAAAAGCGCTTTGCTCTCTTCGTTTGCAAACTCAGAATCTTTGGAACGGAAGAGAATCTCTCCCTCCGCACTCAAAAGAAAGACTTCTTCAATCCCATCATATTCATTCAATTTCTCTACTGTTGTATCAAATTGTTCTTGATTCATTTTAGCATCTCTTCGAATGATTATACTTTATTCAAACAAGACAATTTATCAATTTAAGTATATGCAAAAGGGTAAATGGAGTGATTCATTATTAATAAATAAAGGAAAAGGAAACTTTATGATGTGGATGTGATTGATCTATGGTAAAACGACTAATATTGCTCGATAAGATTTATAATGCAGATTCACGAAAAGAGCGCCTGGATTTACAGAACCGGTACAAAAAATATTTGAATGAAATTGTGAAGGGTTTTTCGAACACCACGATTGAGATCAGACAAATTAGACAGATCGATGAGAGAATTGAAATCTTTATCCAGGGCCCTGAAGAGAAGTTTGTGAAAAATATGATCTCTGCGGAGATTGGAACTGCAATTCCCTTCGATCAAGTTAAAGAAGGGGATATCCTTAAGGGAACGATAAAAGATGTAGGGGAAGTGGGATTTGGGATTTTTATAGACTGCGGAATCATTCGCCAAAGCACTGATGTATTACTTCCGCTCCATATATTACGAGAACAACTGGCAAATGATAACCATGTGTCTGTACGGGAGATCATCCATGCATATGATTTTATTGAAAATTTTCCTATCTATATTAATGTGGTTGAAATTGATTCTGAACAACGCAATATTCAAGGAGAGATAGCCCTGGAAACCCTCAAAATCTTTGAGAAAGTGCTCAAAGAAAATATCGAAGGATTATATATGTGCGGTGAGACAAAAGGTCAGTTTAAAAAAGCGCTTGTGCGAACGGGTCATCTTCAAGACATCGTATCCATCGAGCGCTATGGATTTCTGGAAAATCTTGTGTTGCTCAAGCGCGGAACACACGCACGGGGGATTATAAGTGAAATAGGAAAATATCTCGAGAATTGTAAATTTAGCGTTTTACTGCCAAAACGGATCAGGAAAATACGAGAATAAAAGAGATGATGGTGAGCCCGGAGAGATTCGAACTCTCGACCATCGCGTTATCGAACAGAAAGATTCGATATATTCGCGGTGTAAGCGCGACGTCATCGCCGCTAGACTACGGGCTCATTTCTGGACCGATGTATTTTATATCCGAGAAGAGCGCTCAGGGTGGGATTTGAACCCACGCGCCCGTTGGGCACTGGTTTAGCAGACCAGCGCTTTTGGCACGCTTAATACGTTCTACCAAGCTAAGCGACCTGAGCGTGTAAGGAGGTTTTACTTTTCCTTACTATAAAGATCATAACATTCTAAAATTTTAATAGTTTATTATAAGATTCAGTGTCATTCCTTATTAATCCTATTTCTATTTGACCCTTGGATTGCTGATTTTAAAAAGGAAATAAAAGAAAAAGTGTTAGGCCTATTCACTCAGATATGATTTCAAAAACCATTTTCTCGATAATTGGCTTCTTTGTATAGCGTTTGTCATAATACCAGCCGACTAAATGAGCCTTCTGGTTTTTATCTTCAGCTGGCGGTATAACGATAATCATTACTCCGTTCGATAGGTATTTTAAGATACGTTTATCAATGGCATGGAGTTTTTCTCTACCGCTTGGATGGGTATGAGCTTGCCATACTATATCCACCCCCATCTCTTCTTTAAATTTGCGCATATTATAAATTTTGGATTTCTTATAACGCATCCAACTGCGCGGTTTCACATGTTTCTTTGTCGATTTGATGTCCTTGTTTACAATGAATTTATTGACAATCCCAAAGTTTTCTTTTCGGTCAGCGAAGATCCAATAATGCTCAATCTTAGGGTATACTTCTGCTGCCCTCTGAGTAATCTCGTTAAATATCCTTTCTGGAATTAAATATCGAAAATCCTCGGCGCTTCCCATTCTCAATCACTTATAGGGTAGAATTCGACAAAAAATTTTAATTTTATCATATTAGCAAATAGATTTTTAGTGATATGAAATATATAAGTAATAGAAAAAGAAATAGGAAAAATAAACAGATTAAGATATAGTTGGTATACCGCTGTTCCAATTCAGGTCTAGAAATGGTTATATTTAACTCTCGCATTCTCCATTGATCGAAATAGAGGATTTGAATTACCAGCCCCTAAAGGAGCGGGATTCTTGTTTCCTTGACCACTGCACCTAAATGGTATCTTACACGATCTCCACAAGCGTAACTTCCCGTAGTCCCTACGATAGGTCATTAAATGACGGGGATACCTCTTTCTTGTAAGAAACGTATTCTTTCTTTCTAAATATCGACCGAGGCGTTCTTATCTCAGTGATGATGCGTGCCACATTCGGGACACGTCCATTCACGATCGTGTAAAGAAGTCCTCATTTGTATAGCCGCAAACAGAGCAGAGCTTGCTTGAGGGAAAAAAGCGGTCTACTTCTTGATAGGGTTTGCCACGCCATTCAAGCTTTATTGTTGGATGGTTTTGAATTGATGCCACGAAAAGTCGAGTGTCAGCCATTTTGAGAGGCCACCATTGAATTGATGCATGCCCTTTATGTTGAGATCCTCCAAAATGACGGCATCGAAGGTATCTGCAAGCTGAAGGGTGATTTTATGAGTCCAATCACGCTTTTGATTGGCTATCTTCTCATACAGGCGGGCTAACCGAAGTCGTGCTTTGTCGCGGTTTCGTGAGCCTTTTTTCTTACGAGAAACCCTTCGATGTAGTCTTTAAGGGTTACCTCTCAGGAGCGATAAAACCGAGGGTTCGAAAAGGTCTTTTCCTCCCCTACTAAGAATTCAGACGCAACCATGTCAAAGGCGGCAATAGCATATTCCATTATGGAATTATTACCTTAGATTGGATAAAAAGGATATCACTGCTTGAGTTTAATGATTTTTACACGCCTTCATCCCTACCCTAAAGGACATGACTTTCTGCGAAAAAAATGGTAAATTATGCTCGAGAAGGATTAATCGTAAAAATAATATAGGTACATGTATTTTTTTTTAATAAAACATAGCAATTACAGTTTGGATTGATATATCTCTATCAAGCAGGTGTAGTCTAGCCTGGTAAGGCGCTGGCCTTGAGTGCTTAAAAAGCCAAGTAAGCCAGTGCGCGTTAGCGTTCGGGGGTTCGAATCCCTCCACCTGCGCCATTCTGTTTCATTATTTTTTGCGTTTTTAAATAAACTTTAAACAAATCTTAAATATTTCTTTCGGAAAATACTCTTAGATCTGATAATGAGGTGGTTTATTGGAAAAATTATTATTTAAGTATGAATTTATCAATATAGAAGTTAGAATCGTGGATCGTTTCTTAGGCTCTAAAGCGAATTAATCTTGGGCCATTAGCGCAGTCAGGTAGCGCAGCAGGCTCTTAACCTGTCGGTCGTGGGTTCGAATCCCACATGGCCCGCTCATTATTAATAAAATAGACTAAAATAAACCGCACAAGATAAACCTATTGAGTTATCTTGATTTTAATCAATTTAAATATTTGAACAGCGGTTTGAAGTCTGAAAAGTCAAATGGTTTTAAAATATAGCCGTCTGCCTTGATATCATTCAATTTTTTCTGTACTTCAGAGCCTGGAATCGCCGTCAACAGATATACGGGAATGTCGTGTAATTTTTTATCAGATTTAATCATCTTGCATAGGTCATATCCACTTAAATCAGGCAGAATAATATCTAATAGAATTAATTTGGGTTGCGCGTGTTTTAGTTCCTCAATACCCTTTGTTCCGCTTATAACGCCTTTACAGGTAAAACCTTTACTCTCAAAATAACTGGTTAATAAGCGAATGGTAGCTAAATCATCTTCGATAAGTAAAATATCGTATTTGGACCCTTCCACAGTAATATCATCCAAAATATTTTTAATCTTCGTCTCGAGCAGGAGACTTTGTTCGAATATATTCTCAATTTTCGAAAGAACTTCAGGACGTAGCTCATCCTTATTATTTTCAAGGAGCAACTGAGAAAAACCTTTTATTGTGGTTAGCGGTTCCTTTAATGCGTGAGAGATATTCGAAATCGCTTCGATATTCATCCGAAAATTTCCGTTAGTGATGGCGCTCGTCTGCTCATCGATATAATAATTAACGCTTTCTCTGATAAGTTTTGAGATGGTGGAATAACTTTCCTCCTTAATAAATTGTTGCCACTTGTCTTTGGTCGTTTCAGATACATAAAGAGAAATACGTTCCTTATCTCTATCATATATCTTTCCTCCCATTAAGTATGTTTTAAATCCCTCTGTGATTTGACCTCTCCAAACCGCGTATTTTCCCGTTTCATCCTCATATTGCTTCATCAATTTGTTAATTTCTTTTGAAACATTTCCCTCATTGTGTTCTTCGACGATTTGATCAATCTCGTCTTCGGAAAATGTTCTACGGCTTTCTTTAACTTCCGACTTTCTTTCCGGGTTTTGTGTGCTTTTTTGCTCGGTAATTACACTCACCTTTTATTTATAATCGGATAAAATTTTTTACAACACTTGGATATATTGTTAACTATTTTGATACATATTTAAATATTATTGGTACTTTATGTAGTTTTTGGTAATTTTTAAAAAGATATGGATTTTTTTTTACCAATTTTTTGTTGTAATATTCAGGTATCTTTTTGTAAAGGGATTTGAAGTATAAGCTATTCTCTGTCAATATGGGATCTCGGTATTGTCAAAAGGAATAATGTTTAATAAGATTTTGTAATAATGTGAAAATATGCGCATTTTAGAGATGAAATGAAATAATAAAAGTTTGTAATATAATAATGAACATCAAATATTAATTTGGATTTTCAGATTTGTTCTCTAATAGACGGAAAATCTGATTGAAATCGCTGAAATTAAAGGGCTTTAAAATATAGCCGTCAGCTTCCGTGTCTTCCAAATTCTTTTCTACTTCAGATCCCGCAATAGCCGTTAGAAAATATACGGGAATATCTCTATATTTACGATTATGTTTGATCTCCTTACAAATATCATAGCCATTAATATCTGGTAAAATAATATCTAAAAGAACGAGTTTTGGGGTGGAATTTTTCAATTCTTCTAAGCCTTTTGAACCACTTACTACTCCTTTACAGATATAGCCTTTACTTTCAAAATAGGAAGTTATTAATCTAATGGTGGCTAAATCATCTTCGATTAGCAGAATATCATATTGATTGTTCGGTGCTTTAATATTATCTAAGAATTTGATGATTTTATTCTCAAGTAAAATACTCTGATCAAAGATATTTTTTATGGTGGTATTGATTTGATCAGAAAGCTCTTCTTGATAATTTTCTAAAATAAGCTGTGCATATCCCTTAATTGTGGTAAGAGGCTCTTTTAAGGCATGTGAAATCTTCGAGACAGTTTGAGGATTAATTTTTGAAAATTCCCCGCCCACATTGGTTAATTGATCATCTATAAATTTATTGACACTTTCTCTGATTAATTTTGAGAGGGTAGAGAGATTATTTTCCTCTAGAAAGGTTTGCCATTCATCCTTGGTCTCTTCTGACACATAAAGCGAAATCCGTTCTTTATTACGGTCATATATTTTTTCTCCCCGTAGCCATCGTTTAAACCCTTCTGTAACTACCCCACGCCAAATTGCATACTTTCCTGTTTCCTTCTCATAGTCAATCATCTCTTTTGTTTTTTCTATCTTTGGCGCATTTTCTAAGCGTTGTATATATTCCTCAATAGATTCGTTATCTCGTTTTTTCATAAAAGGTTCCCAAGGATATTATTTCATAAGAGGGTATTTAGGTTTTTTATTTTTTTTACCACAAGTTCATCGTCGTACCTAGTGTCTTTATAATAAAAATGGTTTAATTTAAATTTATGCACATCGGAAATAAATAAAAAATAAAAATTTTATTCCCGATAATTTTTTACACAAAAAAAAGATTAATCATTTGAATAAATTATTTTAGATTAATCATATTAGTATAATTCCCTTGAAAAGAGGTTATTTTCCTGAAAACCGGTATTATATAAACCTATCGTCTAGATTCTCACCGCAATTAGGACAAAATTTCGTGATTAGAGTTAAGGTCTCGAGGGAGATGATTTTAGTTAATTTTTCCTCCAGATGAGTGTAAATATCCTCAAGCATCCAATCTTCTATTGAGATTAAATTTAAACCTCCTTTTTGGTATAGCTTGAGTTTTTCTCGCTTCCTTGAAAAATAATCTTTCCCAAAATAGCCCCAATATTCTATATAAATATCATGATCTGGCAGATACCAGTCATATTTAATGGTATGTCCGGCAATCCTAATCATATCCTCATATTCATGCTTGATATTTAGCCGAGTCAGATGATTATCAATAATCAATTCTGCTTTTGACCGGGTTATATGCCCATCAAGACATCTAAAGGAGGTTGCGCGCTGTGGAGTATATTTCTCTCTAATTTTCCTCCAATAAAGTTGGATTATGTAATAAATAACTGCAACTAAACTTACAAATAGTATTCCCCCGAGAAAAAATGATGCTATGCCGCTCATATTTTTCTATAATAAGGACTAATTTTGCTACTATTTAAATAGACCCGCTGTCCAATTTTTCTGAATTTCAAAATTTCAGAATTTTAGAATTTTTAAAATCAAGTCTATTTTTCCGATTTTATGAAGAGGAATTGATTCAATAGGAACATATCTAAGTTGAGATCTCTCAATAAGTCCACCTTATTTATAAGATAGGGATAAATACCTTCTTCATGAAAATATTTCAAGCATTTACTTGTTCCTTTTTCAGATTCAATACTGGTTATAAAAATAGACAGAATTGATTTTAAATATTCGATGACTAATTCTTTATCAGAATCTATTAGATTTGAATCCACTATTGTAATCCATTCCTCAGTAGAATAAGAGATATGTTTTAATTCGTGTTTATTTTGGAATCTTTCAGAACTATTTATTTCCTCCACTGATTTTTCGACTTTGTGAAAGATATTTTGCCGTGATTTTGAATACATCCTCTCTTCGATTATGTTGCGTAGAGTAATGAAGATATTCTGAAAAATACCTAAAATGTCGAAAAAATCGGCAAGAGGTATAAGGGATTCTACTTTTTCCCATTGTGCATAATAATTTCTTATTATGTCCAGGAAAGGGGTAAATATGGTTATATCCCCGTCCCAGCTATGGTTTCGCTTATTCCATACATGAGCATATTCCTTAATAAATGCATTCTTAATCACTTTTAAACGATTTCTCATTACTTTAGTGGAATTGTGTTTGTTATCGGCGGCGATGAATAAGAGTTTATGGCTAGTCTCAATGATATAGATCCATCGCAAGCCACCTAATTCGATGGATTCAATCTCATCTCGAAATTCGACCATAAAAAATTGCCGAAATACAGTTAAAAATCCCGAAGAAATGTCACTATCGATTTTAACATCCCTCAAAGATGCATATAAGAGTTTGACGCCAGATTCACTGTCAAGTATCCAAATCAGCATAAAGCTATCGCACTTGAATTTCGTTGATAGATAAATATTACTGTCGAGAAAATAAGTTTTTGCTATGACATGGAGATAGTTTTTTTTGGTTTTTCCCAGATTTGACAAAATTTAACCCATAGAATAGATCTTAAATGAATTAGGAAAAATCACCCCAAAGCATAGTGCAAAAAGCTTTCTTAGATGCTCATTTAACATAATTCTATAGCCTTAGTATTTCGGATAATATCTTTCTTGGGAACTTGTACCGCCATCGTTACCTGGATACCATTCTAAATAATTAATTAGATAAAAATAAAACAATTAATTTCTTACTCTAAACGCAAATAGAATAAGTGAGATTAGATCAATTGAAGGTCTTCCGAGCTTATACGAAATATTACTTAACGGAAATAAAATTCGGCGACTCCCCAACCTGATGAGCCATCTCAACTTGATGTATATCGAAATAACCCAAAATTTGCTTGATACAACAGAAGATATACAACCTTACATGAATTAAAACAAAATATATGTAAATATTATGGAAAATTTGGTCTGCGGTCAAATCATCAAAAAGGGAATGGCGGAGTTTAGAATTAGACACTTTGGTTATTCTAAGGGTCTATCCAATTGGGGCTCTGCATAAACCTTTATTATGCCTTTAATTTATATAAAAACCCAAAAATTAGGGGTTCCGACCTAAACTTGAACCAAAGCTAAGCATAAGAATAATCTAAAAAACAAAGAGATTTTAGAAGGATATGATCGTTTTGTGTGCAAAAGTGGATTCTATCAGATCACACTCCCTCCTTCCTAATCTGGATTTCTTCATATAAAATTGTGATATATCCGTCTTATCCCGTAAATTCTGATTCGTTGATGATCGCTTTTTGTACAAAAATTGGATGACTTTCTATGAATAATCTCAAAAACCTTTCTGTCTTCAAATGCTCACGAAACATGAGAATAATAATGTCTCTTGACATCTACTTCATATCACATATATCTGGGATCTCTCTCGCTCATATACCCAATTTTACATTCATCCGCTCTCACCCTCTACTTATGCAAAAACAAAAATAAAGCCAGAGCATTTTTATAAAACATCCGAATTTTACACGTAGATGTGATAACAAAACATTTTTGTCGATCTGAGTTTTTACAACAAAAAGATTTAAATATGTAATTATCATATAGTGAATATAACACAAAAAGTTTTTTTGGTTATAAAAAAGAACTTTTTGGTAAAAAAATAAAGAAGAGACGATTTTTCTAATACCAGTTAAGGGGTACACAAAAATGGTTGAAACACATGATGTATCGAACTATGATCTATCAAATCTATGTCCGGAATGCGGGGGAAGTATCATCTCAATAGATGAGAGCGGGGACACAGTCTGCAAGCAATGTGGACTGGTCGTAGGCGAGCGCTCACTTGATATTGGCCACAGCGGTATCAGGGCATATACGAAGCGGGAAAAAGACAAGAAGGAACGTACAGGGTGTCCGATTTCCGTCTTAATGCCCGATATCGGCTTATCTACGGTTATTGATCGTTCAAAAATCAAGAATCCCGACTTACGCCGCGCGGCGAAATGGAACACGCATTTATCGTGGGAAAAGCGTAATATGTTAATTGCGATTACCGAATTAAAGCGTATCGGTAGTAACTTAAATTTTCCCGAGCGTGTGAAAAAGGCGGCGGTCAAACTCTATAAAAAGGTCTATAAAAAAAACCTATTACGGGGCAGATCCATTAATGGGATGATTGCAGCATGCGCATACTATAAATGTAAAGAGGAGCGCGTTCCAATTACTTTACAAGAGATCTTGGATGAAGCATCTATCAGTGATAACATTGTAAAGAAATGCTACAAGATTTTGGTCCGAGAGCTCCACTTAAAATCACCGAACATTGACCCAATTTCTCTAATTCCCAGATATTGCGCGGATTTAGGGCTCTCAATCGACATCGAGAAGAACTCCATCAAAATTTTAAGAAGTTTTATGAAGCAATTCCCGATTTGCGGTAAGGACCCAAAAGGATTATGTGCGGGCGCGATCTATTTGGTCTCAAAATTGAAGAACAAGAAGGTTTCGCAAAAGGAGATTTCCAATATCGTGGGAGTGACCGAGGTAACTCTCCGTTCACGGTATAAAGAGCTCCAGAAGATAATCTCCAATTTAATTTAGATATTATATATGGATTAGGATCAACTCTCCACAGGAGAGGCATAGATTTTTTTACTCTTTTATTCTTTCTTTTACTTTTGTTGACTTAACCTAACTAAATCATTGTTAGAGAGAAATATGTTTCTTCTTAATGGTTAAAAAATAGAAATAGCAGAATGAAAATTAAATGATATAAATATGTTAAAATTTTTAGGAAAGATAAAAGTTATTTTCTATGGCCCGTTCTTCGTGCCGCAATTTGCCCCACTTTTCGACCAGGTGGCGCATTGCGGTCAATCGTGGTTGGTTTGTGAGGAGATTGCTTTGCCCCGCCTCCAAATGGGTGAGAACATGCGTTCATTGTCACTCCTCGCACTATAGGCCATTTTTTCGCCTTGGAGCGGACATAATAGAATTTATTACCCGCTTTCAAAAAAGGTTTATCGGTCCGACCACCACCAGCGACTACACCGATGGTACATAGACAATTTTCATTGAGCCATTTCACTTTTTTCGATCGGAATTTAACTGCGACCTTGTGGGCAGATTTTTCACTGATGATTGCCGATACTCCTGAAGCGCGTGCAAATTTTCCTCCGTCGTTAGGTGTGCTTTCGATATTACATATAATTGTTCCGAGTGGTACGTCTTTCAGGGGTACAACATTTCCAACATTGATCATAGCCTTTTTAGCCTTGATAGTCTTTTTTCTGTCAATGTCTTTTCGGGTTTGCACACGAGTATCACCCACGTATATGCCCTCGGGAGGTAAGTAGAGGCCTTTCACCCCATCTTCATATCGAATTTTGGCAACGGGAGCTCCGCGACCAGGTGAATGAATAAAATCGACAATTTCAAAATCATATTTCATCTCTCCTTCCTTGAAGGGTCGATATTTTACTGCACCGATATGTCGATGTCCAGGACTACGAGCCCATGTATGTCCATAGCCTTTTCTCTGTGCTAAGATACGTTTTCCCATTTAAATCACAAAAATTTTTATTTCGTAAACAAATTAATATAGAGAAATTAATGCTTAAAACTTTAAATTTTTTATTGTTTTTGTGGTAATGAACTGCAAAAAGAAATATCTAGAATAAAATTCAAGAATATTCAGAGCAAAAAGAGTAAAAGGTGAAGTGAAATTAAATGTAATGATAAAAACCATAAAATAGAAGTCGAACTTAGATCAAATTATCCTTGAGTAAACGGTCGATATCATAATTGAATGCGATGGGAATTTCTCTATCTAAAAATTCGCCGGCAATGTTTGTCATGAGTAGTTTTTTGGCATCCTCGAGATTATCCGTTTGCCCGAGTACCCATCCAAGTTTTACATAACCCACCTCTGGCATCATATTTTTTCCAGGGAGGACACCCATATCAAGCAATTCTCGACCGGTGGAATATACATTCATCCCTACAAATCCAAACAGTGTTTGGGAGGTCATCAATACTAGAATATCCTCTTCGATGGCACGTTCAATCGCGTCATAAATCCGTGTAGCGACATGTCCTAAGCCGGTTCCAGCAAGTAAAAGTCCTTTATATCCTTTATCAATATAATAATGGATCATTTCGCTGGTTAATCCGGGATAAAAATAGATAAATCCGATTTTTTTTTCGAAATCAGTTAGGGCAGTGGTCTCTCGCTTTTTTTTATCTTTTTTATGATAATTATCTGTAAACATGCGAATCGTTCTATTCTGAACCATTCCCATTGGAATGTCATCAATAGTCCGAAAGGTATGTCGATATGAGGTATGCAATTTTCGTACTAGAGTCCCTCGATGGATGAGTCCGTAATCATGGGAAGAGGATCCAAGCATAACAAGCGTGACTTCTGCGATATCTGATGTGGCAACGGTGGCGGCATTGATAAGATTCATCGCAGCATCTGATGAGGGTCGATCCGAACTTCGCTGACTTCCGACCACTACCACGGGAATTGAGAGATCTTTAAGCATAAAAGAGAGCGCTGCCGATGTATATCCCATTGTATCAGTACCATGGGGGATGATTATTCCATCCTTTCCGGAATTAGCAAGCGTTTCAATTTGGTGAGCTAATTGTTGCCAATGGGTCGCTTGCATATTTTCGGAAAATATTTTAAATACAATTTCAGTCTCGAGATTACAAATATCCGCTAATTCAGGGACGGCACTGAATAATTCTCCGGGACTAAATGCGGGAATAACGGCTCCCGTTGTATAATCAAGTCTGGAAGCCACGGTACCTCCCGTTCCTAAGAGCGTGATTTCGGGAAATCCTTTCGTTTTCGGAAAATCTTTTTCTGGGATTTTATATTTAGCTTCTTTTTCACCTATTTTTTCGATCTTGGTGATATCATCAACTTTTATACCTACATTATAATTATTTTCCAATTTTATCTCTATAAAACCTGCTTTCGAATATTCATATCGGGGCAACAGGATTCCTTCATATGTAGTAGTCTTTGTTTCAACTTTTATGATATCCCATAGTTTTAAATTATGTTCAATTAAGAACTTTTTCGCGTCCTTTTTATACCCTTTTAAATTCTCACTCATATTATTCCAACTCCTTTATCTTTTTTTGAAGTGCTGCTTGTAACTTTTTGGATACAATTGCCCCATCGATTTTCCCGCGTAATTTTTTCATCGCATCCCCCATAAGAGGGCCCATTGCACGCATTTTTTGATCTTTAATTAAGTCCTTATTATCATTAATGATTCTCTCAATGATTTCTTTCAACTCATCTAAAGAGACTTTTTCTAAGTTTAATTTATCCTTAACTTCTTGAATAGAGAGGGAGGGATTTTCGGTTTTTGCTGCCAAAAGGTCTTCAATCGCCTCTTTTCCTATCTCCTTAGCGGCTAGTAATTCAAAGATTTCTTCATAATCTTCTTCCGTTATAATGGAGATTTCCTTACCATCGCGTTTAAGGGCAGTGGTGGTTTCCAGTAAAGTGGTTAGGATCAGTGTGGGATTATCCGGATAAATTTCAAGAAGTAAGTCAAATAAATCTAAATAACCGTTGAAAATGAGCTCTTTAATTATTCTCTCCTCGGTATTGTATTTCTTTGAATATTGTTGTATGATTTCCCAAGGATATTCGGGTAATTGATCTTGAACAGATGCTATTTCCTTGTCCGTATTCAATATTGCTTGGGAATCCGTGTCAGGATAGAGTCGAGCTCCTCCGTGTAATTCTCTTAGGAATTCTGTATTGCCATTTTCAAGTGCCCTTCTGGTTTCTGGTGGGATTCCTTTGAAAGCAAATAGAACCCTGTCAATGATAACGTCCATTGTCTTCTGAGTTTGATCACTTTCCCCAAGTATTAATATAAAGCAATCTCCTTCCTCAAATTCTAATGAGTCTTTAATGGTTTGAATATCTTTGTTTGAAAAGCCATATGAGGTTAAATCCTCATCAGAATGAATCAAACCCTTTAAACCAGAGATTGACTGGACTTTACTGCTGACTTCTGTTCCAAATCGATAGTCTGGCATTAATTCCATTCCAAAAATGCCTTCAAACTGTTTGAAATTGATTCCGATTAGAGTTTTACCTTTTTTAATTCCATTTGCGATGAATTTACATTTTGTTTTAGCTAATTTTTCTGAAATATTGATGGGTTTTCCGATTGCTTTTTGTGCATTTAATCCTAAATCCGCTAATTTTTGTTTTATTTTTAGAAGATTAAGCTGGCGTGAAATTTCATGATTGATTAAAAGAGGTATCCAATCCAGTTTCTGAACACCTTTAATCTCAATCCGTGTTCCTCCTTTAATACTTACATTGATATCTTGTCGTATGGAGCCGAGTACTTTTTTTACCTTTGTAGACCATAATAGGAGACCTAAACGCTCGGCACATTCTCTACATTCATCGGGATCATTGATATCGGGTTTAGTAGTTACTTCCACTAGGGGTATGCCTAATCTGTCTAATCTGAAGTAATTAGTTTTTTCGATGGTATCGATTCGACGTGCCGCATCTTCCTCTAAACAAATAATATCAATGCCGATTTTCTTTCCATTTTCCAGTTTCACATATCCCCCTTTTGCTAGAATCATCGTCCTCTGAAAGCCACATGGAACACTTCCATCAAGATAATTTTTTCGGCATACATGCATTTCTCTGATAATATTTGAGTTTAGGAGGAGCGCGATCTCTATGGCAATTCTTTTCGCTTCTCTATTGCAATCGAAGGGGGGAGTTTCATCCATTTCATAGGTACAAATCACATCATCATAGCATTGGTAGACAATTTTCATCTCTTTCTCATATTCAGTCAACATCGCCTCATCATATGTTCCCATCTCTCCTAAGACAGGTCTCATTTCTCTAATAAGAGTAAAATCGGGTTCTCTCGTTCCTTGTAAATCGTTTGGGCATCGACAAAAAAGCTTCGTTTCCGAATCCAGTTGCTGATGGATCTCTAAACCACATTTTAAGCCTAGTTTTTCGTAATCAAAATCTTCCATATTTATCATAAATTCTCTGTATTATATTATTTTTTTTGCCATAAACGATTTTAATTTGAAAAAGAATCTAAAAAATAGGAAAGCAAATAACCAATAAGGAAGACTATAGGTAAAATTTTCCGTTATGTTCTTTGATCTTTGTAAATTTGGATAGATGATTTAAAAGAAATGTTTTCTGCTCCTTATTATTTTGCGGAAGCCGAATTCTGAAGATAATAGGATTTTCATTTTCAATATCAATCCAGTGGAGCCTCTCAAAAAAGTATAAGAGAGTGAGTATTTGATCTCCTTTTTGGCCATAATGTTCAATATCCTTCTGTATTCTCTCAAGCCATCTTCTTTTAGAAAATTTATCAGCAAAATTTATTATAACATCTTTATCTTCTGCCATTTTCATCCACATATAATAGTCTTCATCCTTAAGTAATTTTTGGTAATGTGTAAAATAATTGAGATTGTGTTCTAAGAGAGTTATAAATTTTTGTTTTATGTATTTGTTTTCAAAAAAGAGATCGGTCGCCTGAGCATCAATTCGATAATAAGAATCTTTTTCTGAATAAATGAAGTCCTCAATTTTAATGCCCAATAACCCAAATATAGCGCTAAAAAATTTTATATTTTCATAGATGATATTTTTATAGATACTCACCGCCTCTATTCGAAAGCGCGGATATGTTGAATCCTCATGAGTAATAAGTTCAAAATTAAGATAAGAGCAGATCTTGTTTTGGCTGAAATAATTTTTAATTCGCTTAAGAAAAGTCTCAATTTTATTGATATCTCTTTTTTTGAGGAATTTTTTAAAAAAATCATGCATTTGAGAGAAAAAGTGAATCGTCCTCTCATAATCGATTTTTGTATATTTATTCGTCTCTACAACCATTTCATATAAAGGGATTAAAGCCTTAAATGAAAACTCATCATAAAAGGAATATACCTCTCTATCTACAAATCTATCAAAATCTTCTAGACTTTTTCCCGCTTCAAAAGCTTTTAATACATTTTCCATAACGCTGGTGTAAAATGCAGAGATACTTTTATATCTCTTATCTTCCGGATTTTCTTTGTTTTTTTTAAATACGTATCTTTGGATCCAGTCTTTTAGAGCAGGTGAGATCGAAATACATTGTTGAGAAGTCTTTTTTCTGGAAAGATATTTCTTCGAGGTCATAATGAATTTAATGGATTAAATATTCAAATATATTAGAATATAATATATGAAATTACGATATTAAAATAAACTTTATTAATAAAGAACGAAAGAGATAAAAGACAGAACAAAATTAAAAATACATTTTTCTCTATACCACTTATAATCTTAAATGTGAAAAAAATATCAATCTAATCTACTTACAGACTACTTATTTCCCAAAATATATTCTAATATATCAATTTTAAATGGAAAAGTGATATAATATTATAAAGACATAGGGAACCTCGCGGGAGTGGGAGGGATTTTTCAAATGAGATTAGTTTGATTTTAATATTATGTCGATTTCAATTTAAAAATCACAGATGCTTGGAAACATAGGGTCCATCTAATATGTAATCTAAATCATAAAACCAATGCCGTACCCCAATCCCAGAAATCACGGTAATTTTTTTTGCATCAAACTCTTCTTTGGCAATTCGTTCAGCTTCTTCCAATAAAGAAGTTCCATATCCCCTATGTTGTAATTGAATTTCAGTATATGGTTGATTATCTTTTGCTACTAATTCTCCCACAACTTTTATTTCTCTCACAATTAAGGTATGCCCATCATTTAGTTCAGGTCTATGGGCGAATTTAGAGGGTTTTCGAAGTCGGAGGTAGCCAATTAAATAATTTTTCTTTTGATTCTCATATGAAAGAAAGATCTCTTGACCTTTCGAAGCATTATAATCAAAGCGGGAGAGTTGAATATTTTCCAAGACAGAGCCATCAATTTCTGCGCTCCGGTTTTTAATTCCGAGTTCTCTGCATCGAATGCAATTACACCTCGCATTCATATCATTCAGTCTATTCTTCACTAATTGCCTCAAATTACTTTTTTTGCATCCTGCCTCTATTAATGGAGCAGGAATATCGCGCATAATCCTCTGGATTCGGACATAGCGAGGGATTTGTTGTTTCCAGTTTGCAATGAGCGCGGTCAATTCATCCAGTGAATATGGCGCATATTCCCCCCTCTTCCATAATTTATATAACTCGGTTCCCTTAATTACCAAACAAGGGTAAATTTTAAGCATATCAGGTCTATAATCGGGATCATCGAATAGCGTTTCAAATAATTCAAGGTCTTTTTGATAAGTAGAGCCAGGTAGATCGGGCATTATATGCGCGTTTATCTTCAATCCTGCGTCTTTAGCAATTCTTATTGCTTCTTTACTATCTTCTGTGCTATGACCTCTTTTGATTAATTTATATATCTCATCATAGATGGTTTGAACTCCAAGTTCAACTCTGGTGGTGCCATATTCAAGCATTCTATCAACATGTGATTCTTTACAATAATCGGGTCTCGTTTCGATGGTAATACCAATTAATCTTCGTTTAGATGATTCAGCACGTTTAATCGCTTCTTCTAACGAATCCGTACGAGTATCTATGATTGCTTCAAGAGCACCTTTTACAAATTTTTTTTGATATGAGATATCAGCTGAGAGGAATGTACCCCCCATTATGATAAGTTCAATCTTGTCCACCGTATGCCCGATAGCTTCAAGATCCTCAATCCTACTCTGCACTTGTTTATAGGAATCATATCCATAATGAATAGATCTCATCGCAGCGGGCTCTCTACCAGTATATGACTGTGCCACTTTTTGATCAGGTTGAGATTCAGTCCCCGGGCAATAGATACAATTTCCCGGACATTCAAGTGGAGATGTCATAATAGCAATTACAGACACTCCTGAAATGCTCCGTGTGGTCCTTCTTCTTAGTTTCTTATTAAGAAACCTTCTCTCTTTTTGTGTAAGATCCACGTCAGGAAGATATTCAAGAACGACTGCATTCTTTATGACTCCATCATATTGAAATTTCTTGGCAAACATTCCTTTGATATTTGTTATTTTAGATCGAGGAGTCTCAGGATGATCTAATAAATACCGAATAGTGTCAAGTGCAATATTCTTAATCTTATCTTTATCCTTAGAAGTCTTTGAGTTCATTTTCCTATTAACATTTACCAGAAATTAAGAGTCATTATAGATATTGATAGAAAAAACAAATATTTTATGTTAATTTTGAAGATAGAGGCAGAATAATCTGAAAATAGGATGAATTTCCGAATTCAAAAGGATATTTTTCTTCCAGTGATGTCTCTTTTATATTTCCCAAAATCGTCAATTTTTCGCAAGATTTCAGATGGAAATACCGGTCCATCTTTACAGACTAATAAGCCCAAGGGATCTAAAGAACATAATCCGCATAAACCGCAACCGCATCTCATCATTCTCTCGAGACTCGCCTCAAGATGTATGTTATGTTCTTCGCATATTCGAAAGACTTCTCTCATCATTAGTTCTGGACCGCATGTGTATGCTAATGCATTTGAAAGTTCTTGTTGAGAGTAATTATCAAGTTCTTCTCGAAATATTTTAGATGCATATCCTTCGGAACCAAAACTTCCATCATCCGTACAATATATCACGTTAGAAAGATCTCTCTGAAATGTTCCAAACTGGCTAATAAATATGAGATCCGCTTCGTTCTTTGCTCCTTGTATCAATGATACATTAAAACCCTTGCTCTTCAATTTCTCAGCCAAAAATTTTAGAGGTGCGATGCCCGTTCCACCACCAATTAGAAAAACTAATTTTGAATTATCCTCGGGTATTGTAAAATAGGTTCCTAATGGACCTCTAACACCAATATAATCCCCTACAGAAAGGTTACATAAAGCGTTAGTGCATTCCCCAACATCTTTTACTGTAATTGTCCAATAACATTCAAGATCAGCCCCAGAAAGAGACATTGGAACTTCGTCGACTCCGGGTACCCAGACCATTATAAATTGCCCTGCTTTCGGAAGTATGCTATAATCTTTTGCATCTTGCATTTTGAAACTAATATTTACTATTCCTTCACATTCTTCTTCTATTTTCTCCACTTTCACGGTCTTGATTAGATTATTGTTGTTCAAAATTCTGGCACCTCCTGAAGTTCAAATTTATGAGCACTTCCAATTAAATCAGAAAGAGAGCTATACTCATTTTTAATTAAGAAATTTTCTAAATCTTTGTTAATCGTCTTTAAGAGCGCCACACCATTATAGAGAGCCGTTCCGATTTGTACCGCACTCGCCCCCGCTAAAAGAAATTCTATAACGTCTTCCCAACTGAAAATTCCTCCACATCCGATAATCGGAATATGTAACACCTCATAGAGATCATATACTTTTTTTATTGCAATTGGATGAATTGCTTGACCGGATAAACCTCCACTTCCGTGAGATAAAATGGGTCTATGTGTATTCACATCAATTGCCATAGCTGCTATTGTATTAATCGCAACCACGGCATCGGCCCCTCCCTTCTCGGCGGCAAGTCCAATTTCCGTGATGTCGGTCACATTCGGATTTAATTTTACAAAAACCGGTATAGATATTTCTTTTTTTAGCGATTTCACTAAGAAATTAGTGAGATCTGGATTTATTCCGATAGAAGAAACTTCAGCGTGCGGACAAGAAATATTTATTTCTATCGCGTTACAGCCATAATCTTCCGCTTTTAACGCCACTTCAATATAAGATTCAATCGTGTCTCCAAAAATGCTCACAATCAACGGGAAGTCGAATTGTTTAATTTTCTTAATTTCATCTTCAAATTCATCTATACCAGGATTAGCCAATCCCACACTATTTATGAAAGTTTTCGAAAATAGTTCAAAAATAGATGGATTTTTATAGCCTTTTCTTGGTCTTGGTCCAATTGATTTAGAGGTTATGGCTCCCGCCCCAGCATCCATCACTCTCTTCATAGAAGAATATGAGACACCTAAAATCCCAGATGCTAAAATTAAGGGGGATTTTAATTTTAGTCCGCAAATATTTGTGTCCAGCATTATTATTATTTAAGTATCAAACATTATTAATATTACAAGTCTATATATGAGAGCGGCTATAAAATGGAATGCTATATTATTGACACTTTAATTGGAATTTTTGCTCTAGATAATGGAGGGAATCTTTTGAATTACAGGGATTTTAATAAAGATCTCCAAAAATCAATCAACTTCTTTATGAATCTTGATCAGGGAGAATTATCTGAAGAATATCTAAACCTATTAAAGGAACTTAAAAACTCCGGTTTTGATGTATTTATATATGATAATGAAAATTTGGCAGAGATCACAGTAGATAAAATAGATCTGACCAGGAAATTGGACACATCTTCATTAGAATTCAAAAATTTCCGTTTAAACCTAATTAAGAGATTAAAATCAATCGGATTAGTGTATTCGGAAGATGAGATATCAAAAAGATATAAAGAAATTAGCCAAGAACTTATCCGTCAGAAAGTCAGAGAGGCGGGGGAAAAGAAAGATAAATCCATAATTCAAGTAATTGAAACATTAGATACTCTCAAAGACACAATAAGTCAATTCTCAAGCCGCTTAAGAGAATGGTACGGGTTACATTTCCCGGAACTTACAGATATTATTATTGAAGATAATATAGTATTAGCCAAAATTGTTGCGAAAATAGGAAATAGAAAAAATTACGAAGAAAAGACATTCCAAGAAGAATTTGAATTCCCCCAACAGCTTATAGAGAAATTAATAAATATGTCTAAGAAATCAATGGGCGCGAATATAGACCTTAAGATGGTGAAAGAGTTCGCCAACCAGATACTTTTATTGGATGAATATAGAAAATCATTGGAATCGCACCTAGAGACCCTAATGGCCGCTACTGCACCCAATATTCAAGCTATTGTAGGTTCACTTATCGGTGCCAAATTAATAGCAAAAGCGGGCAATCTTCGAAAATTAGCATTTATGCCCGCTTCAAGAATTCAGTTATTAGGTGCTGAAACTGCGTTATACAGGCATCTAAAAACGGGACAAAAGCTTCCAAAGCACGGAATTATATTTCAATGGCAACAAATCAGGGGAAATCCTCCATGGATTCGGGGAAATATAGCACGATTAATCGCGGGAAAATTGGGTTTAGCAGCAAAAGTTGATTATTTTTCTGGCGATTTTATAGGCGATCAATATGCCCAAGAAATTGAAGAAAAAATAGAAGAGATAAAAGAAAAGTATCCCACCGCCCCAGAAAGGAAACCAAAGAAAAAGCGAAAATAACGAGTTGATTTATAATAATGAACAATATTAAAATACGGAAACATCCAAAAATTTATAATGTGTTTATATCGGGTCCATTAAGCAATCCACGTTTATATACAAGGAATTTAGTCCCAGGAAGAAAGATTTACGATGAAAAATTAATCAAGAGCGAGGGAATAGAATATAGAAGTTGGGATCCAGAACGTAGTAAACTCGCAGCGATTTTTATGAATGATCCATCAACAAATTTTTTGAAAAAGGGGATTAAATGTCTTTATTTAGGTGCCGCCTCTGGAACCACTGTTACTCATCTAAGCGATATTTTACCAAATGGAATCATATATGCTGTGGAGTTCGCCGAACGGAGTATGCGGCAACTAATTCAAAACACTTCTGAAAGAAAGAATATTATTCCAATTCTGGCAGATGCTCGACATCCTGTAGATTTTGCAAACATTATATTCACAGATATAGATTTAATATATCAAGATGTAGCTCAACCGACGCAAGCAGAAATAAGTGTAAAAAATGGAGATTATTATCTGAAAGAAAAGGGAAAATTAATATTGGTCATTAAATCTCAATCAATTGATAGCGTCTCTAAGTCTGAACAAGTATATAAAGATGAGAGAAAAGTCCTCGAGGAATCGGGGTATTTAATTCAGGAAAGCATCAATATTCACAATTTTGCAAAAAACCATATCGTATTAATCGCAGAAAAATAAGTTGTGTAAATATTTGCAGGGTTTACTAGTTTAGAGATCTAATGGAATTCCTACATTTTACTCAAAATATTGAGTTATTTTTTTATTATATAATTCTAAATCTAACATTTTTTTGGTTGTTTCCCATGTTTTTCTCGCAAAAGGAGGTGCTTTTTTTTCAGAACGTATCCATTCTCTCAAAAACTGCGTAGTTTTCTTATCTGACGGATATCCTGATCCCAAATCTGAATATCCTAAATTTAAATATTTTTCCCTTAGATTATCGATAATTACATCTCGTTTATCTTTTGCGATTATGGAAGCTGCAGAAACAATAGGATATTTCTCATCCGCTTTATGCTCTGAAATTATTTTATGAGGACTATAATTTAACTTCTCGAGGATAAATTCTCTAAATCTTTCTTCATTCGTGTCTGCGGCATCCATATAAATAATATCAGGTTTTAAATCATTGATAATTTGTGCGAATTTGTTTATTTCAAGCATATTCAAGTTAATATTCTTCTCAAACCTTTGGTCTATTTCTCGGGTTGATACAATCAGTTCTTTATAACACACACACTGAGTCTTTATTAATTTTGAAAGCGCAATTCGCTTTTTTTTACTTAATTTTTTTGAATCTTTTACATTTATCTCCTCTAAATATTCTAAATTTGACTCAGTAAAACAGACACCACATACCACTAGCGGACCTAAGACGGGACCTTTCGGGGGGGTGAACGATATGTTCTATTAACTCCCGGCCTCATCAATTCCGCACACTAAATAATTACACATAACCTATTAGTCTCAGATTTATGATATAATAGTGTTTAATTCTAATTATTCGAAATTTATAAAAGCTCCATATCTTAATTGAATATAATTTATAAGATTAAGAAAGAATAATCGTCCAATAAATGGAGAAAAAGATATGTAAACCTTAGGATTGATTCGATGATGCAGGTTTTTCTGAACCTTGAATAAATTCAATAAATTCATTCTCATCATCTATTTTTTCTAATTTTTTAATCTTAATAACGGGGATCTGTTCTTTTTTAAGAAGCTGAGGGATTTTTATATCATCCTTTATAATCCAGAGTGAGTGTTTGTGAAATAATTTAGCAAAAATGCGGAGATAACTTAAGTTAATTTTCCTTAGATGCTCTTTTATATAGGAAATTTCGGAAAAGAGGGGATAAAAATTATTATCACACTCAAGTTCTAAATCTTTTGAAGAGATAAGCATCTCAAATGGAAATCTCCCCTTTTTATAAAAATAGGATCTGATACCGATGTCCCTAATAACATTTTGTATATGTTCTTCAAAAGGATTTAGTTCTTGGTCCTTTTCTACACCTTCTTCATTAAAATTGAATTTAAATCTCCAATCTAAAACGTTGATATTTCGTAAGAATGCATCGGTTCCTAATACGGCTTCTAATTTCTCGGCAACCTCCATGGAAGGACGCATATTCTCACTTTCATATGAACAGATGGTGCGTTTTGTCACACCAATTCTTTCTGACAATTCTTTTCTCGATATTTTTTGTTCTTCTCTTACTTCTTTCATAATTTCTCCGTCAAGAAAAACAACACCACCACCTCTCCGAGCTAATATAAAAGGGAAAAGTTGATATTTCAATATGTTTTCTAAAGTATCGATCGTGATGAAAGGAAGATCTTCTCGTAAATAAATTGTATTATCTTCAAGTTTTTGATATCTATTTTTAATTCCAATTAGAAGAGGTTTTGATTTGAGGATTTTGGAGAGAATCTTAATGCCTTTTAGCATATCGATGTCGATATTATCGATGTTCGAAAAAGCTTTTACAATAAAGACTAAATCGTTCTTTTTTACAATGAAATCATAGCAATAATTTTGTCTTGTGGAATCGAAATTGAATGAAAAAATCTCAAAATTTGCATTCTTCAGTAATTCTTCAATCTTTTGTAAAATTTTTTCCATATCCTATTAATATTATGATAATGCTTTTTAAAAATTTTTTTTGTTATCAGAAATAAGGCGTATCAGAAGTAATATTTGAATATATTGAGAATTTCTTTACCCGTATCAGTAATAAAGATTTTCTTATTTCTTTTATCTTTCGACACATTAATATAGTCCAATTCAGAGTTTAATCGATTCAGATATTTCTTACTCTTCATATATTTGCTTGCTTGAAGCTTCCTCTCGTCCTCATTTTTACTTTTTAATGTCATGATTTTTTCTGTATACAAGCGTTCTACTAAATGTTTTTTGTAAATATATTTATTAATGGAATCATCGTATTCTTTATTCTTATATCGTTCAGTAATCATTTTTTCTATCAATCTCAAGATATCTATGTAAATTTTTTTCGGTTTTTTTATCGGAAAAGTAAGTGGTTCTTTTATTATCATTTTTCCTTTATGTTCTGGACCTTTCCCCTTGGGGTCATATTTTGTGGAATAAACATAGTATATATCACAATTCCATAATTCTGAAGCTTCTACAGATGCTATCGCGGTAACCTTGGAACCTGAACCAACATTGATATAAATTTTACAGTTTTGGTTTTCCTGCCGTTCTTTTTTGATTATTTTGGAGAGTTCTTGCATGACCTCAATATAATCCGTATAGTCAACCTCCTTTTGTATTATCTCTAATTGCGGTAGATTGTCATTTAGCAGATTAAGATTTTTTTCTAGATAATCCATATTCTCATCTTTCTGTCCAGTTTCACGAATAAACGCGGTAAAATAATACAATATATTGGGCGGATGATTTAGCAACGGTTCTGTAATACGGTGAGTCTCTCGAGAATTGAATATGATATGAACTTGTTTGATAAACATAATAATCACGTCTTATAAATAGTGTTAAATGAAAGGGATTAATAAGTTTAATTAAAAAGGTTTAGTAATATCTTTGTCTGACGAATACCAATAAATCATTTTCAAAAAGGGTTGCTGGTCAGAACTTAGGATCAAAAAATGGTCTACTTAAATTTAAAAACATTCATTTCTACCTTTTCTCTTAGGTAGATAATTATGAATGTATATATAATGTACGACACCCAATTTGGAAATGGAAAAATCTTAGCAGAAAAGTTCCAAAAGGAATTCTCTGGTGAATATGAAGTCAAAACGGGGGATGTAAAAGATATAGATCCCCAGACAGTAGCAAATGATAACCCAGATGTGTTGATATTAGGTGGAGCAATTCGGATGTTTCGAGGAGCAACTAAATCAAAAAAATGGCTAAAACGACTCGATAAAGCATTAAAATATAAAGGAAATAACATCAAATACGCTACAGAATTCTTGACCCATGGATTGCCCACTGATAAAGTACAAGGATTCAAAAAAAGATATCATAAAAAGCTCGAAAAGGCATCTAGTATTGAAAATGTATATCCAGAAATATTGACTGCTCGAGTAAAGGAACAAGAGGGCCCTATACTAGATTCAGAGATGGAAAAGGCTCAGAATTATATTCACGATATTATAAATTGGATAAAATAATTAGATTGTTCTTCTCCAGTTATTTCTTAGAATATTTTAAACACTATTTTTTTTTTAATTTATTTGATCTTTCTTTTAATTGCTGATATTCGTGTATAAAGCGAGATTAAACACATTGAGATAATCAAAAGGTTTTTTTAAAATCCTTCAAATATAAAATCATTCAAGTTATTATAAATGATGTTAAATGCTAAAAATAGATGAAGCAAAATTTACTGAAATCGAGAAGTCAGATTTTCCCGAGCTTTGTGAGCGAAAGGGAGTTGGACATCCGGATTCCGTTTGTGATGCGGCAGCCGATCTAAGCTCTCGAATGCTTTGTAAATATTATTTTGAAAACTTTGGGCGATATTACCACCATAATGTCGATAAAGCGGCTTTAGTCGGCGGGATAGCCAAACCTGAATTTGGTGGAGGTAAAATCTTAGAACCACAATATTTTCTCATCGTAGGAAGGGCAATCAACCAAATATTCAGAGAAAACAAATTGGAATATATTCCTGTCGCAACAATAGTTCTTGATGCATGCAGGCAAGTAGTATCAGATGTATTTCGGAATTTAGATTTAACCTCACAAATTCAATTTGATTATGCAGTAAAACCAGGTTCAATCGATCTTACTGGAGTTTTTGAAGAATCGGATGTGATGGAACAAATTCCTTTGGCAAATGATACGAGTTTTGGTGTAGGATTTGCTCCATTATCTGACTGTGAAAGGATTACCTTAGAAACAGAGCGCTTACTCAATTCCGATAAATTTAAGGATAAATGTCCCGGTTCGGGAGAGGATATTAAAGTAATGTCTACTAGAACGGGAAATAAAGTAGATATTACCATAGCGAATGCGATGGTAAGCAAATATATTCTAGATAAAGGAGAATACAGTAATTATATAGATCAAATACGAGATTCTACACTCGATTTGGCTAATGAATTAATTCCTGAAAGAGATGTGAATGTCTCGGTGAATGTTGGAGATAATATTGATCAAGATATTATGTATCTTACCATTACAGGGACAAGTGCGGAAGCGGGAGATGATGGGGAAGTCGGGCGTGGTAATCGAGCGAATGGATTAATCACCCCCTGTCGAACTATGTCTCTTGAAGCAGTTTGCGGAAAAAATCCTATCAACCATGTGGGAAAAATATATAATGTCCTCGCAAACAATATGGCAGATAGAATATATGAAAAGGGAGAGGGCGATATTAAAGAAGTACATGTGAAATTATTATCACAGATCGGTCGCCCGATTACTGACCCTTGGGTAAATTCGATATCTTTGATTCCTGCTGATAATGTTTCCTTTTCAAGTATTGAAAAGGTTGCTAAAGAAGTTTCTGAGGAATTATTAACGAAAGAGAACATAATAGATCTCAGAGAGCGTCTGATAGCCGGAAAAGAACAAGTATTTTAATAGATACATGGATAAGACGATTTATCTTTATTTTTCTTCTTTTTTTCAAAATTAAATATCCGAATTCTGTAAGTGTGAGAAATTTTAAGGGAAAAATCTTTAAAATTATAAATAAAGATCTTAATTATATTTTAATTAGATTTGCATTCGAAATAGAGATTATCATGAGTTTAGACAAATGGATTAAATCGGATGAGGATAAGGAAGAGAAAAGGAAAGGGTCAGAGATTTCTAAGGAAAAGACCCCGAGTGTTCAGAAACAGAAAGAGGAGATAAAAAAGGAACCAGAAGAGAAACTAAAATTAAAGAAATATTTGCTCAAATGTTCAAATTCCAAATGCAATTATCAAAAAACTTTAATGACCCGTGAGTTAGCAGAGAGAGATAAGATATGTCCTCGATGTAAGGAGAAGATGCAAGTAAAAGAGATATAGGAATATCGTGATTATATTATGGCGGTGTCTTGATTGGGTTTTCTAAATCAAGTTTCCGTTCACAATATGGGCATGTATCTTTTTTCTTATTGTATTTCAATATAAGATAAATAATATAGCCCAGACCAAACGTAAGGCATACAAAAAAGAAAATAAGTTCATGATATTTATGATCAAAATTTTTTCTACGTGGTAGAACCATACGCTCGCAAGTTGGACAGTACACTTTTTTATCTTTCACTTCACTCAACAATTAGAATATTGTAAGATATTATATATAATTAAAAAAGCTTTTTAAAAATTAAAATCTCTCTTTATCTTTTAAAAAATCCATTTAATAATGATTAATTTATTGTATTTTGAATCTGTTTTAATTTTCTCGCAGGGCGCCCTACATAAATCCATCCTTTTTCAAGAATTTGATTAATCTGGGTATAACTTCCCATGCCTAGAATACTTCCCTCTTCAACATAAGTTCCTGGTGCAACTATACTATATGCCCCAATTGTAGCTCGATCTTGTATCACTGTTTTTTTGATCAATAATGTATCATCCAAAATTAGAGAACTAAAAATTATTGCCCCTTCGCCTAAGATCGATTCTTCTCCTAATTCAATAAAATCTGTATCGATATAACTGTCAAGAACCCCCGCGCTGGATGGTATAGTGAGATTAAAAAATTTTAAAGGGAATATTTTGGCCCAAGGGAGTGGAAAATAATCATAGGTTTTAACAATAAATTCTTTAATAGTAGTTCTCATACAATAGAAGAAATAATCTTTATCTTTTAATGAACATTCAAATTTACCTTCTTTCGGAAGGTGAATCAGGTTGATGATTATTAAATATATTTTCCCAAAGGAAAACAGAGTCAGAAGGAATATACCGAAATTAAGGAGAAGTTGACCTGGTAGAAAAATGAGAAGGAGGGATAGACCAAAAATTTGGTATAAAAACTCAAAATAGGATAACAAATTGATGGATGTAAAAAAAATGGCGGGCCATATCATCAAAAATTTTAGAATAAAGAATCTATTCTCTTTCAGATTGTTTCCTTCTATAATTGAAAAATTGGTTGACATATTGATAAAATTATATTTGTTTTTAAATAGGCTTAAAATTAAGAATTTTTATTAGTTCTTTTTCTGTTTTGATTTTTTTTACAGTCGCATCATAATACACAGAATTAGAATCCAAGACCTCATTTTTAGAGGTTATAGAGAATGGTAAGACGGTTGTGTTTTTTTTGATGTACGTTCCAGGACCAATACAGCAACCATCGCTCACGACTGCCCCATCTTCTATTTTTACACCTTTTACTGTTAATTCTTTATCCCATAATTGGTTTGTAAGTAATATCTTTCCTAAATAAACGTTTTCACCTACATTAATGAATTCTTTTGCTAAATACATATCCTCTATTACACAATCTTTTCCAAAATGACAACCTCCGATAAAATTAAACACGCTTTTAATGAGCCATGGATAGGGACCCCTTTGAATTTTCCATTTAACATAGCGCAGCAGAAAAGAGCGAAGAAAATAGAAATCGTAATCTGCAGATTTATCTTTCCAATGAAAAACTCCTTCTTTTGGGGTATTAATTTTACAGATAACATAATAACAAATTTTAGTGATTAGAACTGTGAGAAAGATATTGCTAAGATGTAAGATCAAAATTATGGGAGGAGTAAAAATAAGAACTAACATAGAAAAATTACTGAGAAAAAGACTGGAAGCAATAGGTTTGGCAATGACTAAAGGGAAAAAGATTTTAGTTGTATAGAAATACAATGCTATTAATACTGGCATATAGGCAAAGAAATATAACAAAAGGAAGAGCCCCACATAAGTTGGTATTTTTTTAATAAATTTTCCAGTTGGTTTTGAAGGCTCTGTTAAAAAATCTAGCCTTTTTGATGATTCTAAGTTAGAATATGATAAATTAAGATTTGTAAACTTATCTGCGTAAGTTGTTAAATCTTTTTTTTTGCATTGTTTTTTAGCAGGATATCCAGAATAGATTGAACACTTTTCTAAGATTTGGTTAAATTGAGTCATTGAGAGAGTATTTAAAACTGTATTTTGCTGAATAATTGTTCCAGGAGATACATAACTCGCTGGCCCGATAACCACATTATCTTTGATAATAATCCTTTTGATAATTAAATATTCCCCAAAAACCATAGAAGATTTGATAAAAGAACCTTTCCCTAAGGTGATGTTCTTACCAAATTCAATAAATTCTGTATCCATGTTTGCATTATTAATACTATTAGAGAAAGAAGTTTTAATTCCAAATATTGTAAGAGTAAGATTATTTAGAACTGAGGAAGGAAGGAGGCTAATGATCCAAATCGGCCACTTTTTTATAACAGATCGAAAGCTCCAAAAATAAAAATCTCGATCCTCCCTTGTTCGCTTGAAGATTCCTTCTTTTGGCGGATGGATTAAATTGAGAAGAATTAACAGTAGCTTTGCGGTGAATAAGGCAGAAAATACCAATACGAAGTATCCTATAAAAACTTGAATTGGAAAGGTCAAAATCAGAAGTGTAAGGGTATGTTTAGTCAAATTGAAAAACAATAAGGATTCGATGATGAGAATATAAAAGCTTATCCAAATATTAATTCCATAAACAATTAGAAAGGAACGTGAAACTATGGTATTAGAAGAGTAGGGGCCATCGTGGGTCGATACCGGAAAACTGGTCATATGGATAACACTAACATTGGAAATGTAATATTCTTATGAAACTAATAGAATATTTTTAAATAAATATTATGTTAAAAAAAATATAACCCGATTTTACTTATCTTCTTCTTTCTTTTTTTCACTAAGAAGATTAAAGGTCGATTTTGCTCCCATTTTATCAAGTCTATCTCGCTCTTTTTTCAGATCGCCTTTATCGTAGTCTTTTTCATCATCGTCTGACATCTTATTTTAAATAACCCTTTTTTATTTTAATATTCAATTCTATTATAAGTCTAATATAAAATAAATGATTTTCTCATTTAATAAAATTAACTTTAAGCATCAAAAATACTTTTATTAAGTAAATCTTGTTTATTCTTTTTAGAAAAAAAATTTATATACAAAAAATTTAAGAAAAGGATCGATTAAATTATGTCTAAATGTTATCATTGTGGTGAGGAGTATGATCAACTATTTCAATGTGAAAAATGTAAGCAAAAGTATTGTCATCTTCATAAAGATCCAATTGATCATGAATGTAATCTTGTTCTAGAATCACAGCATCTACAAGAAACTTCAAATCAATATGGGTACCAACCTGCTGGGGTTCAAGAACAATCCGCTTTGAATTATAACCTAGCGCCACAAAATCTACAGGATCAATCTCCCTACACCCGAGAAACATATGTAGACAACGGGGAAAGACGAGGTACTACAGACGGAAGTTTTACATGGTATAGAAGAGAAACAAACATTCCAGAAAACGCCTTTGATCCCGACTCTGGTATTGAATTTAAAGGAATTCTCTTGCCCTATAAATCCGAATTCTTGCATCTACTTATTGGGGCGATTTTAATCTTTCTTATTGGCCTTCTTGGATTTTATAACCCGGATAATCAGGAAATATTAAATGCGATGGGGTATGGTTGGGTTATATTTATGGTGGCAGGATTTTACACCACAGCATTTCTATTTCATGAGTTTGGGCATCGACAAGTAGCAATTCATTTTGGACTCCAAACAAAATTCCGTCTACTTAAGTTTGGAATGATAATAACCTTATTCGGTTTAGCAATGGGTGTTATCTCTTTACTCACACAATCACCTTCATTGCCCGCATTAGCATTACCAGGGGCAGTGGTCGTACTCGGTTTGGATAAAGTTGACCGAACGACGGGTTTATGCAAAGCTGCGGGACCTACCATTAATTTAATCTATGGGACTATTTTATTTATGGCATCTTTTCTAGTGCCAATTTATCCTATCAATTTATTTATCGGAATTTCTGCCTCTTTAAATTTCATGCTGGGACTCTTTAATCTTATCCCTGTGGGTATATTAGATGGAGAAAATATTTTTAAGTGGAATAAAAAGGTGTATTTCTTTCTCGTAATTTCGATGCTTGTTTTAATTGTTATCAATTATATCTGTATTTATGCACCTTCAAATGTGAATCCTTATTATAATGTATTGTAAGAATGAATTCATTAATCATATGGATACATAACTTTTTACTTACCAACTAAAGTAAAAAAAAATATGAATGATACTACTTTTTAGTACCTAATTATCCTAGATTGCATTAGTTTTAAGTCGGATAACAAAACTAGATTAGAAAAGAATAAAAGGTTCGAGTAAAAAATGCCATATTGCGAATTCTGCGGAAAAGAGATTGGGTATTTGCCATTTCGGTGCAAATATTGTGGTAACCAATACTGTAAAGACCATCGTTTACCAGAAAATCATGAATGTACATTTGAAAGAAAGCATACCCCATCTGTCCCAACATCTCGGAGAGGTGAAAAGCGAGAGCGAGAAAGATATCGTTTTGTCTCATCAGGAGAAGAGTCGAAAAAGGCTAAGAAATTTTTGCGAAAGCAAGAAAAGCAGAGAAAGAGAGCAAGAAAAATGTTTGAAAGCTCTTCAATGGGTTTTGGAGGCACCTCAATTACCCTTTATCTCATTATCGCTATCTTTATTATATCTATTGTAGGATCGATTCAACTAGAAGATATTGTTGTATTTGCAGATTATGTAGGATTAAGTCGCTTAAGTTTCTTCAATCTATATATCTGGACATTTTTCACAGCTCCTTTCTTTAACTATTCAGAGGGCCTATTTGGGATTTTCTTCTTATTTATTATAATTTTACTTTTCTATAATATTATTAAAATTATTGAGTTGCGGTTTGGATCAAAATTTTTAATAACCTTGTATTTATTTTCCACCTTCATTACTGGATTAATTTATGTCGCAATATGGTTACCTTTAGACTTAGCAAGTTCTGGAGGAATTATTTTACCGATTGGTTTAGCATTTGGTGGATTATTAGGAGTAATTTCCTTTATAATCTATTTCAGCTTCGATCGGGAGATGACATTTCTTTTAATGTTTATTCCGATAAGAATGAAAGGTAAAATAATTCTATTGTTGTTAATTCTATTTAGATTAGTACCAGGACTTATATCCTACTTAATCGTTTTAGATCCTATTGTTCTTGCGTGGTATCTGCCAGATCTGGGAGGACTTGTTGCCTCATATATCCTTTTCCGCCATAAGTTTCGATATTTTGCCTAAATTTTTTTATAAAAAAATATACATCCAAATGATTCTAAACCAAAATTTTTTCTTTTTTAGAGATTTATATAAGCTTAAAGAGTGCTAAGTTATTCGAGAAAATGCCTGAGAATAAAAAGAACACGATATCTAAAATCATCGAACTGAATGAAGATCTTATCCGAAATAATGATATGTTAGCAGCTCAAAATAAGGAAATTTTTGAAAATTATAATATTAAATCGTTCGATATTGTGGGAGCGATTGGGGCTGGAAAAACCGCTCTATTAGAACAGATCGCCAAAGAGCTTTCGAGCACATACCGAGTATTAGTAATCAACGGGGATGTCGCGACGCGCGTTGATGCAGATAGGATTGAAAATGTGGGAGCAAAAGCAATCCAGATTAATACTGGTCGGGAATGTGCATTGAATTCCTATCATATTTCCCAAGTTATTAAAAACATTGATTTAAGCAAGTACGATGTCGTATTTATTGAAAATGTCGGAAATCTGATTTGTCCATCCGATTTTATATTGGGAGTATCAAAAAGGGTTGTAGTTGTCTCGATCACAGAAGGTCCATGGGTAATTGAAAAGCATCCATTATTATTTAAGATGTCTGATATTGCCGTGATCAATAAAATCGATTTATTAGATGTAATCGATGTGGATCTGAATGTTATGATTAATGATGCGAAGGAAATAAATCCAAATCTAAAGATATTCACAACAAGTTGCAAAACTGGAGAGAATGTTGAGCAACTCATACAGGCACTATTAGAATAATTTACATAAATATTTTAACAAAATTGAGTGAATTAGTATGTCAATTGCCAGAGAATATAATTCTGAACTTCAAAAATTCATTGATAAAATTGTTAAGGTCTATATTGATGATGATAGATTTTTTGTAGGAACCCTTAAGGGAATTTCTCAAGAAGCAAATTTGATTTTAAGTAGCGTGAGAAACGAGAAAAATAAAGCCTTTCCTGAAGTCCTCATTAATAATACGTTTTATAATTACATAACCGTCGAAGAGGAACCATTTCCCATGGAAGCGTTAGCAGAACGGATTTCTAAGATTTTCAGTAAAGGGCATGTTCAATATATTGATGATCAGAACATAATTTCTATCTTGGGGGGAAAAATAATCGTAGATGAAAACGGCGTTAGAGGCAGCGGTCCAAGTGCTGAAAGGGTACAAAAAATTTATGATCAATTTAAAATGGATCTAGAATAACATTATTTTTAAAAAACCTAAATTTTCATTTATTCTTTTTTAAATACGTCAAGGAGGTTTTTCAATTTAATGTTTTGAATGACATTCTTGAGTGATGCTTTCCCTAACGGTGTCATTTTAAGAATTTCTGTACTTCTGATGGAAATCTTCCTTATGAAATCCTTTTCAATTAATGGTTCCACATTATCCCAGACCTCAGAAAAAATATTTTTCATATCTGAGTATTTCAGATTTTCATCTACTTCCTTGCTGAGAGCTAGAAAAATGGCGAGGATACCATATTGGGTAGGGGTTATATTATCATCCTTACCATCGGAGGTTAAGATATAATACTTTTGATCTAAAAAAGTACTGGTTATTAATTCAAATCCCATTTCTATTAGATTTTGATATGTATGGTTAATAACTTGATCAAAATTTATTGATTCTGGACAGAGTTGGATTAAATCCTCTTCCCGCACCATCTTGTGTTCATTTATTAAGATCATCTTTGAAATCTTTCTAACAGTATCTTCAAAGGTTTGTTCTGACATATTGTTTTTTCCTCTTTTAAAGTTTTATAATATTAATATTTTCGATTGGACGCTTCATTTCTAAATTTGATATAGCAAAATTTAATTCTATATCGCTAAAATTCTTATTTTGTTGAAATATAGGTATAATTTTCCTAAGAGTTCGAAAGAGAGAACCTCTTTTGTTAAAATTTTCATTAAGATAGAGATTTGAGAAAAGAACTTCCCTTTCATCCAATGAGATATTGATTGTGATGAAGAGAGTTATAACTACAAAGACCTTTTCAGGGGTGGTAAGTTGGTTAAATTCTAAAGTTTCTTTTTCATTTCTAGTAAATTTAGGTTTAATAAAGAATTCTTTATCATCAAAATTGATAATAGTTTCAAAGCTTAGCTCAAGATTGATTTGTCCAATCATTCTATTCATAAGATCTTCAACATCTTTTAAATATAGCTCAAATTCTCGTAGATTATCAACTAAAGAATTAACTGTGTTTATATTTATTTCATAAATCAAATCATCATTTTGTTCCAAGAGAAAAGCTTTAAATTCGATAAGTCTATGTTCTAATTTGTCAAAATTCTGTATTTCTTTTTCTTTGAAATATTCATTTTTTTCTATCATCATATCAATTTTATTATCTGTATTACTAATTTCTTGTTTAACTGTATCATAATCTCTAATATTGCTCAAATCACCAATTTTTATTTCAGAAAGATTTTTTATATCAGACTTTCGGGTTAACTCTTCGATTTCAGCCTTCTGTTGTTTAATTTGATTCTCTTGTCTATCAATGGTTGATTTTAAAGAATCAAAATCTTTTTTATAAGACTGATATTTGGGTAGAAACGAATCTAAGGTTTTTTTTGCGTTTTCTAATTCTGATTTATATTTTCTGATTTTGTAATGAATCTCTTTTGCTTCTTTTCTTAATTTTTGAATTCTTTCCGCATTAGATAGTCCAGCGACAGGAGGGATCTTAGTTTTTTTTTGTGGTTCCTCCATAGATCGCGTTATTTTATTAACTTCCTGAAATTTTGCTTTTCTTTGTTGATTTAACTTTCTTATTGTTTTTTCTAACTTTTTTATTCTTTCTTCTAATTGCTCCTTTTTACTATTTATCTGGAAAAAATCTTCCTCTAAATATTTTAAATCTTGTCGATTCTTTTTAATTTGTTCATTTAAATTATTTAAAAGGTTAGTTTTGGCAGATAATGTACTGGACTTTTCTTTTAGTTGAGAAAATTCCAATTCTTTTTTTAGTTTTCTTTTTTTTGACAAAGTTAAATTAAAGTCAATGACAGCAAAAAGTAAATCAAGAATTTGTAAATAATTGTTAATGATTGAGATATTAAGACCTGAAACCTCTTCAAATTTGTTTAGATATTGAATAAGTAAATTTAGATTATCAAATTCTACTTTTGAGGGATCAATATACTTAATATATTTTAAAAATTTTTTAAATGGAATTATGGTAAAATCTTCAAACTGTGTGTATTTGAAATATTTTTCATTAAAATTAACATTCAATTCTTCTCCTTGAAAATCTCCCAGAATTAGGTTGAGTCTTTCTTTAAGTGGAATTTTTTGGTTATTGATTTGTATCTCCATAATTGACTATTCTTAATCCTTATTATTTGAATTATCCTTAAATTTTTTAAGATATTTTTGATATTCTTCTTCCTTTTTTTTCTTTCGATTTCTTACGATATTTCTGGGATCCGTAGTATCATCTTTTTGAATTAAATATTTATCTTCGAAAGAATTTTCGAATTTAGATTTAAACTTTTTTATTTTCTCCTCAACATCTTCACTAATTCCATCTTGTTTTTTCGGCTTTTGAGCAATTTCAGATAGTTTTTCTCTTTTTTCTTTTCTTCTTCTACGTTCAAATTCTCTATCTGAATATTTTAGATAATCCTCGTATAATTTTCTTTGTTCTTCTTGGTTTTTTTTTAATTCTTCTAACTCGTCCTTTTTCTTCGCCTCTTGGATTGATTCGCCTTTTTTTTCGATTTCTCGTTTAATTTGCTCCTGCTGAATGTTTCGGATATATTTTTCGAATGTTAAATCAGAATTTTTCCAGAAGGCGATCTTATAATCCTCTATCAGATTATTGTCAAAATCATCGGGGATTTTTGAAATTTCTTCTGCTAATTTTCTTTCAAGTATCTTTTCATAATAACTTTCAACATCATCAATTATTGAGATGAATAATGAATTATTTCTAAGATAATCCAACAAATCCATCCAATCATCTATTTCAATGGAAGGTGTAAATGAGGCTTTATATATAATCTTCGCAGTCTTTTTCTTTCCAATAAGAGATAATCCTACTTGTTTCATATCTTCTTGATTAATATCTAATTGCTTAAGACGATCTATATTGAGTTGTTTATATTTGGAAACCAATATATCTTGAAAGTTGAGAAATGTTTCGAGGTTTTTTTGGTTGATTTGTACTATATTTTCGTTTATTGAATTTATTATCTCATAAAGATTTTTTAATTGGACAGAAAGAAGCTCTTGATTTAGTTGATTATCTAGTTTATCATTTAGTTCATTATATTTGGAAAATTTTGAATCCAGTCGATTTAATTTTCCCTCTAAATTATCTATGGGTGTAAAAAAATTTTGCAAAAAGTTTAGATCAAATGTTTTTTGCTCCAATTGGATCATCTCAAGTGATTATTTATATTTCAGGTGGTCCTGAGGTAGGGGGTCGACTTGAAGTATATTTTTCTTTTCCTTTCCTTTGCTTTGAATGACTTAAGATATCTTGTCTTTCTACATGTACCGCTGTTCCACCTACCAATTTCAAAGAATCATAAAAAATATCATATGTCAGTACCCCTGTTTGAATAACTTTGAAAAGGGCAACTCTGGTCCCTCTTTCAATATCTGATCCCGAATAACCAATTGTTAGTTTGAGGAACCCTTGAACATCTTTTTTTTTTTCTATTTCATTCCAGAGAAGATTATCTTCAAATTCACTTATTTCCCTTCCCAATTTGCCCTCAAGGTTCGTATGAATTTCTCTTATTTTTACATATTCTTGATCAAGTCTTTTATATATGGTGTCATCAACACCAATATTAGCATTTTTTATTTTATCCAGATAAGATTCAATTATTTCTTTTCTTAATTCGTAATTTGGAAAATCAAATTTCAGATGAAAGGTAAAACGCCTCCAAATTGCAGAATCTAATTGATGTTGATGATTGGTTGCTCCAAAAATAGCCAGTGGTGTTCCTTCATAATTTACCTTGTCAATCACTTGTAAAAATGAGATAACTGCTCGTTTAATCTCTCCAACTTCATGTATATTTGATCTTTCGGAACCTATAGCATCAATTTCATCAAAAAATAATAAAAAGGCACCATTCTCTTTTGCAATATCTGCAGCTAATTCCACCACATTTCTTATATTTTTTATCGTATCGCCTAATAAAGGGGAGACTAATCTATCTGACTCAACAACACACATCGCTATTTCATATTGCTTGGCATAAGCCCGAGTAAGAGAGGTTTTTCCCGTCCCAGGGGGGCCAAATAGAAGTAAAGTTAAACTGGGAGAGAGTTTTGTTTTTTTTAGTTGTTCTGAAATATCTTCATACTTTTTCAAACCCTTAAAAAAATCATCTAATCGATCCTTCTTATCTTCATTACCTTTTATATCATCAATATCTTCTTTGATATCTTCGGGCAAATACACTGCACCATATTTGCTCAGGCGTTCTCTTATTTCTTCATCAGTATACATTTTTTTTACCTTTTTTATATTTTATTTATTATTTCCTTCCTTTTCAATTTTCTCACAATATTCTCCAATATTTTCAATCAGTTGCTCTAAATTATCAATCTGAGCGCCTATAAAATTAAATATCTCCTTCCTATATTGGGGACTGTCTCTAATCTTGGTTTTATCCAATCCCAGATAATTAGGAAAGCAAATCAACTTCATTAAGTAGGGCAATACTTTTTCATTTGTTTGAAGATCTTTAAATATTGAATAAAATATATTTTCATCTGTAAGCTTCCATTTTAATATTCCCATATATACCAAAAACGCAAAATTCATTGCGATCCAATTTATAAGTTCTTTAGATAAAAATCCCCTTCTTCTTGACGCGAATGCTAAATAATATAAAATTAGGGTCTCATTACTAAATTGTGGGACATATCGCATCGTCCCGTCCGATTGTTTGTTTTTGCGAAAATAATTATTATCCATAAACAAATCAATAGTCTCTTCTTTAGGGGCTAGAAATATACCATCTATAACCCTTAAACCGATTCTCTCCCCGATATTGTTAATTGCTTCTTCTTCGGCATTTGCAATAGAATCAATATAAGGTAAAAATACATCTTTTATCAATATCATTGGAATTTCTTGATTTTGTCGTTCTGGAAACGCACCATAGCTTGGATCTAAGTTGAAGAAAGAGGTGACATTATTTATAATTTGATAGACTTTCGGAGAGATGCCCGGGATGGTAAAGAAATCCGGATGTTCCAAATCCTCTCGGTAATAAGTATGTGTCATGAGAATATGTCTCTGGGATTCATAGAAATCTGGCACATATTCTAATAGAGCTTCATAAATCTCTTTAATACTTCCTCTGCGTGGAAATAGAATTCCTTCTAGATATTTTACTAAGCGATAAAGGTATGTATTTTCTAAATTTCTTTCATCGGGATTTGTGATATTTCGTAATATGGTTAATGCCTTTACGGATTCTTGAAGAAAATCTATAATATAATCCTTAATATCTATTAGAGGGATGCGATCTCTATATTTAATAATAAAATCTTTCATGATTTCGTATACATTAGAACGATACATCGCAGAAAATTCTGTCAGTGCGCGAACTTTACGAACATTTCTTTTTTCTTCCTCTTGCCTAATTTTATCTAATACTTCTGTATCATAGAGAAGGTCGGGATCTAATCCTTCTATAATTCTGCGCGTTTCTCTAAGGATAGGCTTCATGTGACTAATAAATGTCTGATATCTAGGCAATATGTCTGTCCATTTTTCTCTGACCACGTTTTAATTACACCTATTTGATTAAAAATATTTTAAATTCAGTTCTTTATTCTCTTTCAGTACCCACCATGATTTCTTGGAATATATTGGAAATCTCAACAAATATGGGTACTTCCACACGAACTAACTCTCCGAGGATCCATCTATTCACATCCTTTATCAAAAATCTTATTTGATTATGAATTTTTTTATTCACTTCTGAATCAATAACACTGGAAAGCCAAAGACCTCCACCTATTCTATATGCAACCACTTTTATAAGAGGTTCGAATAATGGATCTAAAACTTGTTTCATCATCCACGATTTCGGAATAACGCTCATATTTTCCTCATTATAGGTTGGATCTCGAAGGATTGGGTTATCCTCACTTACAGAAACCTTAGGCATAAAGCTTAATAAAAGAATTAAAGCAAAGATGGCGCAAATTCCATTTACCGTATATTCTCCACCAATTTTTTCTAAATTATCCCAATTGACAGAAATATTGGCTAAAAACATGCATATAAACACGTTTCGATCAAATTCCTCACTCACATACGCATACCCTAGTTCCTCGTCAATGACGATATATTTTTCTTCTAAAATCGTCAATATCTCATCGGGAAATGTATAAAAGGTATAGATTTTTTTCTCGCTTTTCCTCACATCTTTCTCCACGACTAATTCTTTCGAGACCAACCCGAATAGATTTACCAGCTCCTCTAATTGATCCTTTACATATTTCCGTGGTTTGTTTGGATCACCAAATAATGCGTAAAATTGATGATCAACTATATGAAAATCATTGCGCGTTGAAAATGCTTCCACCAATCTGTCAATTACAGGTATTTGAGTCCCAGAAGCGATTCCTTTGGCACGAGAAGTGACAAATCCATTAATTAATTCATTTATAATATAGTCTTGTTCGTGTGTACGTGATTGGAGAATCTTTTGAAAAGCATCAGAAAAATCGCGAGTGTTAGGAAAAAAGGAGTTTTGAATCTTATCATTTATGGCTTTTATAAAAATATCTCCATTATTTTTCGGAAAGTGGGTTTTCATATCATTTAGACGCCGTAATAGAGCTTCTCTAGCACCAGGTATTCGTTCAATATCTCTTTCTTCTAGATGTTGAATTGCCTTATCCACTCCCCCGATAAATGAGTTTAGTAAATCATTCCAAGTGGGATCTTGTTGTTCAGACATATATTATCTCCTTTCTACTCTTCAATATTCCAATTCATTTCTTTAGATATTTTTTTTAATGCGTCGATTAGAGGCCTTATTATATCTTTATTGTAAAGATTAGTAGTACCAGCTCCTTTTTTGGCTTTCCAACCTAATTTAGAACTTTCTCCAATCTCACGCTTCCCATATTTTAATACATTTTTTAAATCTCGTATCCACCAATAAAACCGAAGCCATTTCTTATTGGGGTTTTCTTTTGAATAAATAACTACCAAGCTTTTCCACTCACCCATCAACCATTTTATAGTTATACCTGCAACGGGAAGATAAAAGTTTATAGGAAAGCTTGCTTGAAAATTTAATTTGAGATCTGTTGGGGCGATATTAAACACGGGTTGGTTATAACCCTCCAGAATGACTATTTCTCCACAATGTGGACATTCATAGTGCGATTTTTCCTTATCCATTTTCTTCCCACATTTCGGACACGTTCGATTTTCGATTATCCTATATTTGATAAGATCTAATTTTTTTTCTCGAATTTTATCCTCTTCTGTGAGAGTTTTGTTTTCTCTAAATTTTCCTTTGAAGGTCCAGAAATCATCGAATTTTTTATCAATTTTTTCTAAAGCAGCTATCAAATTTTTCATGACATCTTCTTCATATATCTTCATCATCCCTGCATGCCGATAAAATGATTTTTTCCACCATGAAAGTCGAACATATCGTTCACTTTCAAGATATGCACTATGGCAAATTAGCACCGCAAACCATCTGTTTTCAGTTTTATTTACAGTAATTCCACTTTCGCATATTTCATATTGTCTATTAATACTTGCATTTCGGTGGAAGTATTCTCCCTCTTGAAGTTCACCCTTTCCAATCTTCTTTTCCTCTTCTTGCTCTTCTTCCGTTTTTTGTTTTATGATTTTTCGACATTTCGGACATTGGAAAATACCCTCCACCAAAGTTTCCATTTCTATTTCGCATACAGGACATATCATTTTATATACACTCACCTTTATTCTTGCTCAATTAAAAATCGTTCAAAATCCAAATTCAAAAGCTTTATCTGCTTTTTTGTTAATTTCGAAATAATATCATTTATATCGATAATTTGTTCCCTTAGGGTTATCAGATCATTTCTAATTTTATCTACAATCCCCTCCTCGTTGAACGAGACCATTTCGATGAATTCCAAGTAATTAAATTTTTTATCCTTGCCAGAATAATATTGTTTAATCTCCTTTATTTGTGTCTCGATATTATTCATTTTATAACGGAAATTTAAGAGCTGGATCAATCGTGAATGCCAATCTTTAAAAATTGATTCACTCTTATCAACTTTGTCAAACTTGAATTTATCTGATAATGAGATATTCTCGTCTTTAAGAAATTGTATAATATCTTTCCCTTGCTCGATTGCTTTGTTCGCTTTTTCAGTTGCTTTTTTATTTGTAAGTCCAGTATCATATAGTTCAATCAGTTCCACAAGCTTATCATAAATTTCTATAAATCGATCGGCAAAGCCCTCTACAGTATTTTCTATTTTAATCGTCTGATATATGTTTCCAAATTGGTCTAGAATATAATATAAATCATCTGAGATCGTATAATCATTTTCTCCGATCTGATATATAAAGGGGTGAATTACACCCGAAGCTTCACAACGAACGCTTTTTAATCTCGTCAGTGCCAGATTGTAGTTACGGCGATTGACGGATTTGAATTTCTTTGTAATCATAAGATAAAGCGTGTCCGCTGGTACTGAGATGGTATCACCTTCTATCGTGATGGTCTCTTCACCCAGTTTAACAATGAAATCTTGCTCTTTTTGATCAAACTCTCTTTTTGTTCTGATATTCTTAATTAAGCCTAAATCGATGGCAATTTCGATGAATTCCTCATCCCAGAAACTTAATAAATTTCCTTTAAAAATCTCATCTAAAATTAAGACTCGGTTATACGCGTCTATTAGATCCTCATCTGTTAAATCTCGAAATAGGTCATTGCGAATTGTATATAAGAACAGGATAATATAGCGCATATCTGCATCATCGAGAATTCGATTTATTAAGTCTCTGTCATACTCTAATGATAAATTTTTATGTTCCATCCTACTATCCACTCTCTCTTTTAGTATTGATTAAGATTTAGCCAAAAAGAGTATTTTATCTAATACATGATTCCTAAAAAATTTTTCGATACGTTGTGGAAAGGAGCTCGCAGAAACCGAAAAATTTTTTAGCCCCCGATTCCATATCTTATTTGATTTAATGTTCTTTAAATTATCAAATTTAAAATATAATTAATTTAATTTTCGAGGAGATTTTATGGGACGACGTAAAAGAAAGCAAACGAGCTATAGAAGAGTTAAGAAATTACCAAAGATTTTCACATGCCCCAGCTGCGGTGAAAAAAGTGTAAAGGTAAAGGATATTAAAAAAGGTGGCGGCTTCGCAACAGTAAAATGCGGACATTGTGGACTTGAGAAAGAGGTTTTAATCAACTCGATCTCAGAACCAGTGGATGCCTTTGGGGATTTTATCGATATATACTACGCGGATCAGGAGCTACAAAGATTAGAGAGACGAGTTAATAAGCTTAAGCAAAAGGAAGAGTTCGGAGAATTAGCATTTGCCTATTCAATATTAGCAGATCTGAGTAAGGTTAAAGCGGCCCAATTATTAGAAGAAGATGATGTTGATATGGACGAGGTAAATGAATGGAAAATGAGATCGGAAAAATACAAGCGTTTGGAGAAAGATGCTCTTCTCAAATTAGAAACCGAAGAACTTGAACACGGGATTCAGACAGATGACGATTCCTTATTCAGTGAGCACGACGAGAGTGACATAAAGAAAGAGCGCGAAATCGAAGATGTATTCGAAGATCCTGGTTTTTTGGAATTCTAAAGAATATATGCATAATAATTCCATTTTCTTGTTTTTTGAGATTTATTTTTGGTAGCGATGACTTCTCTCAATCGCTCTTGCGAACAATTATCATATATTATCGTGAGAAGAGCCAAAATTTTCGAGATCTCCATGTTTCTAAGTCTTTTCTTCTCATAATGAAAAATGCATATCCCTAATAATTTAAATATTATCTAAAGATTTAGATTTCCCCACTAAACATTTCCAACAATATTAAGGTTTTATCGTCGTCTTGAGACGTCCTCAGTAAAATCTAGAGGTTTTGTTACAAAAAGTTTTTATTCTTAAGGTTGGTTTCCCTTAGACAGAGTTCTGTGTCAAATATTCTTTTATATTTCTAGGGATATGTTTCCAAATGTCCAAACTAAAGATAAAACGAAAGAATTGATGGAGATTCATCTCTTTCTGTGTTATAAGATATGCCCAATTTCTATAGGCTAACTTATTAAAGAATTTAATGAGATTTAATCCGAGTATATTATAGCGAGAGGTTAAAAATTTTGCTAAATATGCTTTAAAACGCTTAGTTTGAGGAATGGACTCGGGATATACGGATTCGGATAGGGGTCTGTTAAAAATTTCATAAATCGCAATAATTGGGATTAGTTTTTTAATGTCCGTCTCTATTTTCGCCTTGTTTTCCTTATTTTCGGTAGAAAGCCGCGCCACATCATTTAATTTTTTTAAAGCATATTTGAAATGGCGCTCTTTAAAATAAAGCCACATTTTTGCCATTGTGTCACGGAGATCTTCTAATGAAGTGAGTACTTCCGTATCCGCAAACTCAAATTCTTCATCTTTTTCATAGGTAGAGATGAAGGTAAAAAAGATAGGTTTTGAGGATTCTATGTTATAGTCGTACCCATCCAATTGCTCCGCTTTTTTAGAAAATTTGAAAGATTCTTTCACTCTTGATGCATCATGGATTGTGTGCGTAAAGAGGGGAGTCAACCATAACAATTTCCGTAATTTTTCGATAAGATGTTTGTGCTTATGGTATTTTTCTATTTCCGCATAATTAGGCGGGAGGTGCTGCCCCGGAAGAGAGAGTTTTTTCGAAATCTGGAGCCAGAATTTAATTTGATCCACCAAGGGCAGATTTTTTATGAGTTTCTTACGTTTTTTGCGGTAATATTCGATTTTTTTTGTTAATAATCTGTTAACCGCCATAAGTTTCTTAATATAACCATAAAAATCGACTTCATAACGTTTTTTGATTAAATCTTGATTAATTAAAGGTACATCGAGAGTTTGATAGTGTGGTTCATCTTTCTTCACTTCAATGGCATGATCACCGATTCGATAACAAAACATAGTATCCTCTAAAATTTCCTGAAAAGATGAATATTGACCAAGCGTTTTCGGTGCATCTGTAAAATACCCATGAAAAAGCGTGTTCACAGCTCTATAGAAATTATTATTGTACTTTGAGATGATGACGGATTCAAAATCTCCAGGGTGATGCCGTTTTGAATGAAACCGTTTTTCTAATTTAAAAATTGCAATATTGAGAACATGGCATATCTTATAGATCCATTTAAAGAGAGGATTTAAGTATTTAAGGAACTTGGGTGAATAGGAATAGAATTCTGGCGGAAATTGTATAGGAAAAGCTAAGCCCCGAGAAGTAGAAAAGATAAATTGAAAGATATGGCGTGTTTGTTCTCCTTTTAAGAATCCTGGAAATTTAAAGTGTAAAGCAACTTGAGGATACAAACTTGTAATTCCCAAATTCATCCAAACTTCAAAGAGGATGATACTATCTGGAAAGCGGAAGGAGTCGTTTTTACTAATAAAATCTTCGCTGATCTTTTCTAAGACCGAAGGAATCGCGAATAACCAATCTTGATTTTGTTTAATCGTACTCAGCTCTTCCCTAAATTGTCGTAGAATTTGCGGTCTGATCTGCTCCTGTACCTTTTTTTTCTTATAGTAATAATTATTGATAACGCGAGCTAAGGAAAGTACCTCTAAGATTTGTCGCTTAAAATCATGAGATACCTTCACTTTTTTATCGGTCTCGAAGAGCGGTCTAAGACTTCTCACAAATGTCCCTCATTTTGTCCCGTATGATAGATTATAAGTATTTTCGTTTTTAAATCTTGATATAAGTGGATGGGGTAGGTAATTGAAGTAGAAATTAAAAATTAATTTTAGAACTCATACTCTTAAAAGTATTTCTTCCCCAGAAAGACAAATGCACCTATATATAAGAAATCTGTGAGCTAAAATAAGATAAGGAAAAAATTGGGGCGCTACTGAACTATTTTCGGTTTTTCTTTGCAAAGAGTTCTTTTAGTTCGCCCATAATCGCGCCTCTAAGAGATACCGGGTTTGCGGGCTTCGATCCGCCTCCTGGCCCTCCAGGTGGTCCTCCAGGCGCTCCGCCTCCTGGTCCAGGTGGTGGTCCTCCAGGTGGTCCTCCAGGCGGTCCTCCAGGTGCGCCACCCGATGGTTTTGATGGCCCTGGCGGTGGGCCTCCGGGTGCTTTCCCAGTTGGGCCTCCGGGTGCTGAGCCAGAACTAGACCCTCCAGAAGCTGTAGCACCTGAACTCACTTGACTTTTTAAGGACGAAATTTCGCTATTCATGTTATTAACTTTTGATTCTAAGCCTGAAATTTTTTGATTGATGGTTGCGATGGATTGATCGACTAAATCCGGGATACGGAGTACAATACTCATGATCTTCTCTACAATCTCGCCGAATTGGTTAACCTTTTCCTCTATAGGCTCTTTTTTCGCTGATGCAAGAAAACTACTAAATTCCTCTGCCATTTTTACTCCTTTTTCTCTTTTTCGTTATAATTTCTGATAAAATTTCTATCAAATTCACTATATAACATATTATTTTAGATTTATTAAGTTTGAGCTAATTTTTCTATAGCGTTCTAAGACATAGAAATATCAGATCCCAATTTTATACTAAGAAAAAAAGTGAAAAAAAATGTTATTAAATCCTAACTTAATTCAGTTGTACTTTGTTCTAATTTGAGCCACAGTTCATTTATTTCTTTGCGAACATCTAAAAACTGCTCAATCTTTTTGAGCAAGATATCCCGAGCTCTGTCAAATTCTCGTTGGATATCGTTAAGTTCTTGATCAAGACGATTTAATTTATCTCCTTCGATCATCTTATTTTTGGCCTTCTCAACGTCAAGTGCTTTCTTTATTACAACTTCTCTTTTCTCAGCGACTTCCTCTAAAGCTTCTGCGAATTCCATTTTCTTTTCGACGAGATAATCTTTACGCACAGCCAGATCTTTCATGGCATTTAAATATTTATCATTCGCTTCTATATATTTATCGTTTTGTCGGATGAGTTCCTCCATTAAATTTACATCTTCTTCCTTTACGTTGGATCTATGTTCGCGTGCTAACATTTGCATTTGTTTAAAGACATCTCTCATCGTTCTGTTCAAAGCTTTTCGAGAGATATTCATATCAGTAATTCTCTCAGCTAGCTTTTTTTGTGCTTTTATCACCTTACTCTGCTCTTTCGCATGGTATTCAAGTTTATCCACAAGCTCATCTTCAAGCCGTGCAAGGTCAAGTTCATCTTCATGGGTTATAATAGGCAAGCTTATCACCACTAAATATTATTGATAGTAAATAACGATTGAATTAATCTATGAATACAATAAGATAAAATACCCTATTATAATTTTTTCACATTACTCAATATGGGAGATAGGTGGTGATGATACTATCATACTGAGTTGATTTTAAAATCTTTACATTGATATTTTTTCCGAGAAGCGTGTCCGAATATTCGAGTGGACTATTTAATAATACCTTAACAGCAGACAACTCGTTTATAACCCCAATACATTCATTTTTCCATCGTCCCGGGGCTTTAATAGTGACGGGAAGTATTTCACCTTCATTGATATCAATAGAATAGAGCGGGCGATCGTGAATATTAAAATCGTGAGGTCCTAATTTGAGTTTTATATCATACCTCTCTTCTAAATTCCCGAGTTGTTGGTAAAAATAGCCCCATGTTTTTGGTCGGATTTTCTTAAGTTTTCTCCCAGTTCGATAAATTAAATATTTTTGAATTCCGAGTTGGATATCGAGATTAGAATACCCCATGGTGCGCATTTCAACGACAAATGAAATTATGTCCTCGATATCCTCATCATTCACACCAGGAAACCACACAGGGGCAATTAAAACATCAATATTTGATTCTAACAATAATTTGACATTCTTCATAAGAGAGTTAATATCATAGTTCTCACAACCCGACAAATATTGAGCCAATTTCTCATTGAGAGTATTAATACTGATATTTAGACGTGTGACATTTACCGATTCCAAGGATTTTATGAGGGAAGGAGTAAGTAAAAGCCCATTTGTTTGAATGGAAATGGTTGTAATACCTTCGAGTTGCCACAATAAGTCCAGGAGCATAAGGAGATCTTTATAGAGAAAGATTTCTCCATAAGGCGCTATATGAATTTCAATATCATAAGCACCTTTAAGGTCAATGAGGGTTCGAACACCCTCTAAAAAATAGGTGGGGTCAATGATAAAATTAGTTCGAAATTCTCCCGCACTTACAAAACAATATCTACATTTTATATTGCATAATGTGAGCGGCTTCAATTCGATGATATTTGTTCCTCTATCAATGATTCCAATAAAATCTAACCCAAAGAGTGGGATTCCAGAATCTTGGTTGAGGTAAATAATTTTTTCTGCCATTATATAACCTTTGAAGGAAATCAGAACTTATATCGTAAGATCGCAATAAGCGAGCCCAGATCAGTAAGTTGTTCTCCTGCCGGGTGTTTTGTATTAAGAATATCCACTTGTCCCCCAGTTTGCTCCACATTGGTTATTATTTCTTCTATTTCCAATTTTTTCGCCTTAGATGCTCCTCGAATGACAATGTCGGCAACAAGTAATTGTTCCACTGCTCCCATTTGCGCTGCCTTTGCCACCTCTGCTACGCCAATCGAAATTAAATCTGCATCCTTTCCCAGTTGTGTTAAGACTTGTTCAATTTTTTCGGTTTCTTGTAGAATTTTGATATTTTTTTTTAATTTTGCCAGTTCCTGTGATTTGAGCGTCTCATAAATCGCGCTTTCGGTTCCAGAACTCGCATGGATACTTCTCATATTATCAAACTCTTGACTTGAGTTTTCTTTTAACCATCGAATAAACTGATCTTTGACCGTCCCCGGACCGCAGATAATTATAAGGTTAATATCTCTGGTTTCCGTGTTCGATTCAATTACCCGCTGCACGTCCTCAAAAAAATCGTGCAAGAACTTTTTTCGAAAGGATTGTTCATATCGCTTTCCGGGAATAGTTTTAGTAATCGTTGCGATATTATTATGACTGTAATTAGTAATAAGCGCCACATTTGCTAATCCCGTTTCCATTGCTATAATAAGCATAACAAAATTCGTAGATAATTTTGACGATTCTTTCAATCTCATTAAGTCTTGACGCATCCAATTCTCTTTGATAATAGTAATTTTTTGGTTAATTTCTAAATTGAAAGTGTGATAGGAGCCAAAACTTACAAAATCATCGGGTCCTTCCAATATCGTGCCTTTTATCCTCAAACGATTGCTGAATTCATGAAACGCGACATCTTCAACTTTTAACGTGAGCCGCATTACTTTTCTCTCTCCACTGCTCCCTTCTTTCATTACAACTCTCCTTTGCGTTAATGATGAAACTGTATCTCCTTTTGAAATGATATTGTAGAGCGTCCATAAATCATTTAAATCTTGCACTCTTACCGTGATTTCGCCTTTTTTCTTATCTTGATCAAGGATCTGCACTAATCTATCTCCATAAGATTTGATCTATTACCTCTAATGAGTATTTGGTAAAAGATAAGATTAATTCTTAATCCTTATATGGACTTTCTAAATTTAATAAAAAAAGAAAAATAAAATATAAGTACAAAAAAAGTGATTTGATTAGCCTTGACCTTTTTCTAAGGCTTCTTTTACTTTTTGAAGTTCTTCTTGTCGTTTCTTTCGCTCTTCCTCGATTTTCTTCCTTTCTTCTTCGCTTAATTTCTCTAACTTAACGCCTTTTTTTATCTCATTTTTTAATTCATCATCTAACTGGGGAATATGTCAACACCTTGCAACATTAATTATTCTTTTATTATATTCTTACTATCAAGAGTAACTAAATTTTTATATATAAGTTCTTGGGTTTATCAGAAAATAAAAGGAGAGCAGTCTTAAGTCAATAATGTATGTACTAAGTTCATTCATATTTTAGTTTTAAATCATAGTGATAAGTCGTATTTCTTTACGGACTCTAGATTTAATTCCATTAAATATGCCGCTTCTTTATTCTGATAATATTTTTCTATTTTTTTAACGATATGAAATTCAAATTTTTCATACAGACGGATTGCTCTGTTATTATCTGTTTTCACATTTAGAATTATTTTTTTTATCAAGGAATGATTTGACCGAAGCCAGTCAAGGCTATTTTTCAGGAGGAGCGTGCCATAACCTCTTCCTTGATATTTAGGTTTAATTGCAAAATTAATAAGATTAGCTCGATCGTTCATATCTTTTATCAGAATAATAAATCCAATCAATTTTGTAAATAATATTTTCATTTCTATTTTATGAAATAGTAAGCTCTGATCCAAGAGTTCTTTCATTAAGCTTTTGGAAAATGCTTGATCTTGGAATATTTTCTTTTCTAACTTGGTAATTTTGTATAAATCCTTCTTTTTAACAGTTCTAATCCTCATCTTCACATAATTCTTTCTTGAATACCATAATTGGGGTTTTTTCAGTAATTTGGCGGTATATATCCCTCCGAAAAGGAATTGCTTCAACTATATACCCTTCCACATTAAATTGATTAAGAAATTCCAAAAAATCGTCATCAATTAAGAGGTAATAAGGTAAAAAAATCATGTACTCAGCAAATTGGATGTATTTTAATGGGATCTGAGAGCTATATCTTAATTCATCATACAAGACGTTCAATTCATCCTTATCACCCTCAATTTGGCCATATACTAATAATCCCTCGTCAGTAATCTCTTCATAGGGTTTTTTAATATGTTTTGCCCGTTGATAATAGCGATTTTTTAGTTGATAATAATCTTTGGCCCGAATCGAGCAGAAATGCATTTTCAGTGAGACTTTAGAGTTTATTTCTTCCATAAATTCATATGCTTTTTCTCTGCTTCTTTGGACGGTTGCAATCGAGCCTTCTTTAAGCAAATACCCTTTTTCCTTTAATGAGCGACTGTTTGGGAAACAATATTCAAATTCATTCAAATTTATAAATTCGGCCCTGATTTGATCTAAATAGAGTACCAATTCTTTTAATTGAGCGAGGTATTCTGAGTTAGGAATGAGGGGGACTTCAACGCCTACGGTTATTCCTTTATTCAGTGCTCTTTTAATATTTATCCATGACTCTTTGGGAGGATGAAATCGTATTTCATCTAAACCCAGATCAGCGAGTTTATTTGCTATTGTTTCTGTAAAGCCAATTCCATTTGTATAGAGGTGTATATGAAACTTTTCTCCGAACTCATTCTTAATATGTTTGATATATTTTAAGGTCTTTTCCGTATTATTGGCAAAGAACGGTTCTCCCCCCGTGATACTGATTCCTTGTGACCCCGATTTATATATTTCTTTTATTATTTCATCATCTTCCGTAATTTGTATTTCATTTATAAAGGTGATATTTTTATTTCGCCTCACCTCTGAAAGTGGACAATACCATGTGCATTTCTCAGGTTTTTGACAGAGTCCATTGAGGAATAGAACAGATTTTAATCCCTTTAGGCATAGTTGACACCCTTTCGGGATCCCTCTTGCTTTTATACAATAATTTGACTCTTTTGTTTCAATAATCTTCGCTTTTGACATATTAATATATTTTTTTTCTAATAATTGGATTTTTTCTTGCTAGGTTTTCAAGGACTCCTTCGGGTGTTTCTTGTGGTGATAATTCCCTTTTGAGAAATACTCCCGTTCTGCCGTGTTTCTCCCTTCGAAGGAGTACTCTCTCTCTTTCATAAATAGTTTCAATAGTGACTCCCACCTCTTTTGCAGCAATATTCTCTCGATTAATAACAGAACGTTCCTCATGGCCATACGATTGGGGTGTAATCAGAACTAAACGTTTATCAATTCCTGGAACCCGTTCATTCTCTATAATTCCCTCATAATCGATTTTTCCTCCGAAACCATAAAACTCGAGCGAAGTTTTGGTTAATTTCGTAAGAGGAAGGGTAATAGCGGTCAACTCACTCAAATAAATATATAATTTTATCGCATCGCCAGGGGTTGCCATTATTATTTCTCGCCTATAATTTCTATATCCGTTTTGATTCAAGAGAAATTCAATTTTGAAGGCTGGTACGCGATGCAGGAAGGCGAGATCAATGTCGCTATGGTTGTGGACATCTCCTCGCGCAGTACTTCCGTAAAGGTAAGGTGAAAGGTTTTGTGTCTTAAAAATTTCTAACACCTCCAGTGCTAGCGCTCTTTTTTTTTCCAATAGGGCCCAATGTTTTTGCGAATATGTTATTTTCCTGTAAAATTCTCTCTGGATACGTTCAGACATTTTCCTTGACTATATGGATAATTTCTGCCAATAAAATGGTTTCGTAATTACGAAATGAATATCTCGCATTCTTAATAGATACTATCTTAACCTTATCCGGGATACCATCTGGAAGGTGAGTTTCTAAGCGTCTTTGATATCTATTTTTAAGGAATAAATATGAATAATGGCTGAATATACAATACCATTTATTATGGATGCGCTTAGATAGAATCTTATGTAAAATAGATAAGGAAGATTTAGTAATTTTTGGGTTAATTGATATAAGTGCGAAAACTGTTGGATCGCAAAAAAGACTCTTGAAGTACAGTTCTGTTCCCGTGGTATCTATAAAAGAATACTTTTCACAATTCATATATCCCTTTTGATTAAGATATGACATAAGGGTAGAGAGAGTTTCCTTTAAACTCAATTTTGCTGTTTTCCTTTTCAGTTTGTAAATGAAACGAGGGAAGAGGGTCAAAGAAATCACTTGCTGTCCATACGTGCAGAGAGATTCGATGAAAATCTTCTGAAGCTTTTGAAACCAATAATCCCCGATAATGATATAAAGAGAAGATTCTGATTGAGCTTTTAAAAAGCCTTTCCAATTCTTCTTTTTGGCGAAAATTATGGTAGAAAATCGCCTTAAAGAGGGTAATTTTGATTTTAATTTTGTGAGATTTTTGGTCTCTATAGCGCTATGTGAAATATATCCACGCCATCTGGAAAAGTGTTTGTATAATTTCACAGAAATCAATAGAATAAGCAGAAGAATAATAACAACAGAGCTAATTGCAACCCAGTCTAAATGAAATATATTCATAGAATCTCACTCTATATTATATTACGTACCCCTTGTGGAATTTTCTATCCATCTTAAATATGTTTTCGAGCCCGTATCAATTTTCCATCCAATACATTCTGGTGTCTCATAACTATGAAGTTTCTCTATGGCTCGGATTAAATTTGATTTTTTCTCTTTAGTGGTCTTCATCACCAATAAGTATTCGTTATCCTCTTCGATCTCACCTTTCCATCGATAAATCGAGTGGATATCGTGTATGATATTCACGCACGCAACAATTTTCTGTTCTACAAGGTGTTTGGCGATCTTTTCTCCCTCTTCTTTAGAAGGTACTGTCACGAAAAATACGAATTGTCTCATAATTATATAAAAATTCTAAATAGATAAAAATGCTACACAAAAGATCGGACTCAGTTTACTATAAATTATTGAATTATTTATGGAGATTAAACGAAAAGAAATTTAAATAATTGGAATTTTATTAGATATCTATAACAAAAAAACGTTAGTGAAAATTTTTTGAGGTGTCATCTTGATACATAATGTATATATTATTGACCAGAAAACCGGAATTTGTCTATTACATAGAAAATACGGTTCAATAGAATTTAATCAAGACTTGGTAAGTGGGTTTTTAACCGCGTTAAAAGATTTTAGCATAGAATTTTCAAAGGGCTCAGGAGAATTGAAGGTAATTGACATGCAAGTATTTTATTTGATGCTGGTATTTCGGGAGGGTGTGCTAATCACTGCTGCCGCTGATAAGAACGATGATGCAAAAATCACTCATAAGGCATTAAATAATATTATCGATAAATTTATTGATCAGTTCGGGAACATTCTTGATAAATGGTCCGGTGATGTACGTATTTTCCGTGATTTTGCAGAACAGGTTGATGAAATTTTAGAAAACGGCAGAGTAGCTGAAATCCCAATTCGCATTCCAATATTAAAAATTTACAAAAAGGATTTTAAAAAATCTCAATCTCGCTTACAAAAGAAAGGTATGACTCTTTCCGAGGATGATTTACGTACTGTATCAGATACCAAACCAGATTGGACCTCAAAAAGACTACCCAAACAAGTAATAACTCAAGGTTTTTTAAATGAGAAACAATATGAAATTGCCCATCTTGCGGACGGATTTCATACTGTTACGGATATTGCCGAAGATGCTGGGCTTCCAGAAGCAAAAATTCAAGTCATTATTGACAATTTAGATAACCTTGGATTGCTTAAGTTCATAGAAATAAAATAATTGATAAATTTCATACCTAGGAAAAAGGGAGTATAATATTTTTTTATATTTAGATTTACAAAAAACATTTTAAGACCATAGTTGAAAATACCAAATTTTTTGTTAGCAGCAACCCTTTCTTAACTGATATGAACATGAATGTAAATAAAATCGATGAGTATATTTATGAAATTCCGCCAAAAAGACTAATGGCCAGAGTTTCAGGGACGATTGAAAGCTTTAAAATGAAAGTTCCTGTTCATATCTATGCAAATGAGGAAATATTATCAAAAATTCAAGAAGATAGAACATTAGAACAGATTAGTAATGTAGCGTGTTTAGATGGAGTAGAAAAGCATGTGATTGCGCTTTCTGATGCTCATCAAGGGTATGGCTTCTGTATAGGGGCGGTGTGCGGGACAGATTCCGAAGATGGGATGATCTCACCTGGCGGTGTAGGGTATGATATAAATTGCGGAGTGAGACTATTGAGAACTGAAATGAGCTATGAAGATATACAAAGTAAGCTTCCCACTTTATTGACTTATATATTTAATCGAATTCCTTCGGGTTTGGGCTCAAGAGGGAGGCTGAAGATAGATTATAATCAATTGAATTCGGTGCTTGATATGGGTGTGGAATGGGCACGTGAACATGAATTTGCAACGGACGAAGATATTGAGTTTTGTGAGGAAAACGGCAGATTAGAAGATGCAGACCACAATATTGTTTCAAAGCGTGCAAAACAGCGAGGTATTAGACAATTAGGAAGCTTAGGAAGTGGAAATCATTTCCTCGAAGTGCAGAAAGTAGATAAAATCTACAATAAAAAGATTGCAAAAGAATTGGGGATCACACAGAAAGACCAAATTATGGTAATGATTCATACCGGTAGCAGGGCTTTGGGGCATCAAGTTTGCACAGAATCAGTGCGTGAATTTGAAAAAGCCATGAAACGATATAATATTAAAATTCCCGATAGAGAATTATCATGCGTGCCTGCAAATACCGAAGAAGCCCAAAAATATTTTAAAGAGATGGCTTGTGCGGCAAATTTTGGATTTTGCAACAGACAGCTCATTACCTTTTGGATTAGAGAATCCTTTAAGGAAGTCTTTGGAAACGAGAGCCAAGAATATGAATTAGAATTAATTTATGATTTATGTCATAATATTCTTAAAAAGGAAACACACCTAGTTGACGGGAAGAATATGGAACTCAATATTCACAGGAAAGGAGCAACACGAGCATTCCCTCCGAATCATTCGGTGTTGCCTAAAAGCTATAAATCAATAGGACAACCCGTATTAATTCCAGGAACCATGGGTTCCGCCTCATATTTATGTGTGGGAAGGAAAGATTCCATGAATCTCACATTTGGTTCGACCGCACACGGTTCGGGGAGGGTAATGTCAAGATCTCGGGCAAAGAATGCCTATTGGGGAGAGGATATTGAAAAAGGGTTAGAAAAAAAGGGAATTCTTGTGAAAGCAAAATCACAAAAAGTTATTGCAGAGGAAGCTCCAGGTGCATATAAAGACATAAATCAAGTGGTAAAAATTCAATCGCGTCTTAATCTAATAGAGAAAGTTGCGAGAATGCATCCTGTTGGTGTCGTCAAAGGCTAATAGTACCTAACTATATAGAAGTAAATTTAAATATCAAAAACCACTTCAATTTCCCATAGATCTCCTTTTTCTTCAATTTTCATATAGGAATAAGTAATAGCTTTAACCTCAGTACCAATTTCGTGTTTATTTTTATCAAATTCCTCTCCAATTAAAATTGTGCTAAGTTCATATTCCTGCCCTTTTTCTTCAATGGATTCCACCGTTATGTCCCCAAATACGAGATGATCTACATCAAAGATATAAAGAAGTTCTGAGAGAAAATCAAAAAGAAGAGCTTCTTCATCTTCAGCCGCTATTGTAAACATTTTTTCACGTTTTTTGGAAATCTTGCTTAGATCTGGAGTTATAGTTGCCATTAGGGCATATGCAGCTTGAGAATAGGCGATTTCAAGACTGGGTCCATATGCTCGCGCCTTCACGTCTGCGGTATGTTCCAGAAACTCAAATCCACTATCTTTCATTATAGTTCATTGATTAATTTTTCTTAATTAATACATTTTTTAATTCATATAAGAAAATTAATTTTTTCTCTGGGGTTTAAAAGATTAGATCACTATTTTTAGATGATGCTCAGTAAATATGCTGAAGATCTAATATTCTCAAAGGAAGTAAATATTAGAAAAAAATACTCCAATAGCGAATTAAAATTATTTAATTATTTTTATGAAAAGACTGGGGGATATTTTCCCGAAAATATTATCGTGCTAAATCAATTCGTTTTCTTTTTTCTTAATCCTCAAGATTATTTCTTTTTATCAAAATATATCCATAAAATTCGAAAGGATTTTAACTCAACAAAAGTTCTATTTATTCGAAACGAGGAGAAATTGATAAAATTGTTATTCAGTTTTTTTCCAGATACTTATATTCATGATATCCAAATAGAATGGATTGAATCATCAGACGAGAGAAGATTATCTGTGGAAAAGATTCTGATTTCCATCCTTTTTCTCAGTTATGAAGATAGAGGGATTGCGGTGGGGAAAAAAGGCAGTTATATTCATACAGTCAATAAACTCTTTAGTGAGTATATTTTTATAAAGAATGCGGAATGTCCTATTAGAATCAAATGTTCATTAGATCAGATACAAATGGCAATTTAGATTTCTTCATTCTGTTTAGAGTTATTTAAAGAATAGCAAAAATCCTTAAATTTTACTCTAAATTTAGTATTTTATATTAATTATTAACGATTTTTTTAGGAAATTAACATTGACGGATGAAACAGAAATTAATACAGACATTCGTGAGAAGAGGATAGCAAAAACTTTAGCAATTCTATTTGCACTCTTTTTTCTCGCAGATTTTTTGGTAGTTTCGTTTATCTATTCATGGGCAGATTGGGTCGCCACGCTTATTTTTGCTCTATTGTTTATTGCACCAGCGTATATATCAAATGCGGGTATGGTTATAACGGGTGGTGGAGATCCAATTGATGGAGGGAAAAATTTTATTGATGGAAGGAGATTATTTGGGGCCCATAAAACTTGGAAAGGGTTATTTTTGGGGCCTCTCTTTATCGGGATCCCAATATCGATGGGTATTTTTATTATATTCATAATCTTGTGGCCATTTATCGCTCCGATCGTAGAATTTGCTTCCTCCATAGATCAATATCAGCTTTACACCCACGTTTCAACCTATCAATACTATTTTACAGGAGGACCTTTACCTTTAGGTGTGCTCATTTTAGGAATACGGATCGTGATGATTAGTTTTGGTGCGGCATTCGGTGATCTCTTTGGTTCTTTTTTAAAACGCAGATTCAATATACAAAGTGGTCGACCGTTCTGGATTATTGATCAGCTAGATTTTGCCTTATTTAGTATACTTCTGAGTTTTATACCATCACTCCTCTTTCCTGATTTATTTCTTGCGCCAGATTTTAATATATTCATCTTTTTAATAATTTTAACACCCGCCGTAAGCATCATTGCCAATACAATTGCTTATATTCTTGGTTTGAAAGATGTTCCTTGGTAAAAAATTTCCATAGGAAGAGTTCTAAAATTCATAAAAATAAATTAGAAAATTTTCACCCTCTCCTTGATTTTATATTAGAGAAGAATTTCTCTCTTTAACAAAAATATGAAGGTGAGCGTTATATCCCTTAATCAAGTGAAGGAGAATAAGGAATTTAATATTTTGTTTTGTCCTTTTAGTGAGAGTTGTATTTTACCTCAAAAATGTGAAATTTGCAAATTTCCAAATTATAAACAATGTCCTGAATATGAATTGAAGTTCTCCAAATTAAAAAGAAAATTAAAGGTACTACACTAATTGTTTCCTATATTTGATAGATGTTTTTGGTAGATTCATTAATTCTTTTTGAGTTCTCTTTTTAAATTTAAAATAAAAATTAAGTTAAACCTAGATTTATGAAGTGAATAATATGGGATTATTTGACACTATTGAGTTTCCGAATCCGATTAAATGTAAAGAATGTGGAACAGAGATTACAAGCACGCAAACGAAAATGTTTGAAAATATATTGAATCATTATAACGTGGGGGATATTTTACCTAAATATGTAGTAACAGGTATTTTAAAAGAAACGGTTTATTGTAGTCATAAGAAAAGTAGAAAAAAAGGCTCATGGGATGCGGAAATTTATATCGTGGTTTGGAATAATATATTTATAGATGTAAAAGAGGAATATGAACAAGCAGAAAAACGACTCCGGACTTTTAGCCATGCGGATCTTTTTTTATTATATCGAGAATTGTATAATAAACGTAATGAGTTTAGATATAAATTTAATGCTCTAAAGAGCTGGACTGAAAATTATATTGAATATGAAAACATGAGTGAAGAGGAGAAAAAAGAGCTCCTTAAGGAAAAACATTCTTTGATAAATTACCATATGCGTAGGTTTGCAAAAAAAATGATAGAAACTGAGTATCCCTTAGATGTGTTTCTGGAGGAATTAGAAAATAGAGAGGGATATGATATCTCTTTCATTTTTTAAATTGTGAGTTTATGATTTGTTTTTTATCGACAAAAACCTTTAGGGCTGTTCTTTTGATTTCTTATTAATGTTATATTAAATCCTATTTTTGCGCTAACAAAAGTTTTTTAATAGAGCGACATAAATAATTATACTTACAGATGAGAGCAATTCTAGTTAGCGTTTTATTAAAACATTAACATTTTCGAAGTAAATTAAGCGTTAATAAGAAACTTTATATAGTTTTCAAAAAACCATATAATATAGTAAAATGTAGTGGAAATGTTGGTACTTCCAGTGCAAATTAGCATTAAATAAGGTGTTAGTAGTGTTGAAAAACGGAAAATATCATAATTTTAACATTGATCAATTTTATAAAAATTATCTGAACGGCCCCAAAATATTTAAAAAGCGTGATGCCTTAGAACCCGCCTATATACCAAATGAATTACCTCACAGAGATACCGAAATCAAAGAAATAGCAAGTAAGACGGCTTGTGCATTGCGAGGAGATACACCCCCAAATTTTCTCTGTTATGGAATGACAGGGACAGGAAAGACGGCAACAATCAGATATATTAGCCAAAAATTAGCTCAATTCACAAAGAAAAGTAAACCATGGTGGATATATATAAATTGTAGCATCGTATCTACACCATATCGTATTCTTGCTCATATCTATAACACAATAGTTGGTCAAGAGAAGATCCCCCCAACTGGTCTTCCAAAAGATGTTATCTTCAAAAAACTTCTTGGTTTACTGGATCATAAAATTAGTAATTCCATTTGTTTTTTAGTATTGGACGAGATAGATTTAATCGCGGACAAACGCGGAGGTAATGAGATTTTGTACGATTTAACGCGATTAAATGAGAATCTGGATAGTTGTAGAACCTGTCTCATAGGTATTTCTAACAAATTAAAGTTTAAAGATTCTTTAGATCCCAGAGTTATCTCTAGTTTAGGAAAGGAGCATATAACTTTCAGCACATATAACGCAAAGGAACTCGGAGATATACTAAAAGAAAGAGCAAAAATAGCTTTTTGCGATGATATCCTTAAAGAAGGAGTGATTCCTTTATGTGCTGCTTTAGCGGCAAAGGAACATGGTGATGCTCGAAAAGCTCTCCAATTGCTTCGAAAAGCAGGAGAAATAGCAGAAAGAACTCAAAACAAGATGATTACCCGTGAACATGTAAATAAAGCGCAACATGAATTAGAGAGAGACCATATTATTGATTATATAAAAGGGATGCCCCTACAAGCCCAATTGGTTTTGACGGCAATTTATTTAATTACCATATTTAGCAATGACAGAGTAATTGTTTCTGGTGACATCTATGAAGTTCATGATGAACTTACAAATAAAATGCCGGGTGTAAGATCCTTAACTCGCAGAAGGATTAGCGATTATATTAATGAATTATCATTAGCAGGTATTATTACTGCGGCAAAAAAATCTTTGGGCTATTATGGCAGGACAAAAGTTATAAACCTTGATATAGACAAGAAGCTGTTAGAGGGAACTTTATCTCATATTGCGAAAATTAAAACTCTGCTCAATTATAAACCAGTCTTGATACAAAATAAAAAAGTCAGAATTAAAAATAATGTATTTAGGAAATTAAGTTAGAAGTATCAAAATTTAAGAGGAAAATTCCCAATCATTTATAGAACTTGCTAAATTGTTTAGTAGCTTTAAAGCAAGACTTTCATTATTTTCTTTTAAAAGAAGGAATAATTTTGCTAGATGTTTGCAGAATTTTTTGTTTCTTGCGCGTTTATTAATAAAATCATCACAATCATGATTTAAATTCTTCTTGTTGGTATTCAGTGTAATTTTATATGGCTGTTCTTTAGATCCTTGGACTTCTGCTTCAATGACCCCTGATGCTTCATCTAAAACATTGATATTAAAAGCACTGTCAGAAACAGTCACCGCTCGGTTTAGTGTTCCTTTATCTAAAAACGCTTTTAAGAGGACGTTAAAATCTGATTTCTTCTCTTGTTTTAATTGTTTTAAAGTACTTTTTTGTGTTTTTGATTGCATTTCCCATTTTTTCATTTGGTTTTTTCGCTTTTCTTGCCAATTCTGCAATTTTTTTTCTAAATTTTCATTCAAAGATAAGGTCTCATCACTATTACGTATTAAAAGATTTTTTTCAACACATTTCTGAATGAATATATAGGTTTTGTCGGGAGACATTAAGTATAACTCAAAGGAGATGTTATATAGTAAGTCTTGTTCCGAAACGTTATCCAGATTAATAATTTTCCAGATATAAAGAAGCAATTCAGAAGGGTCTTTTTTGGGCGGGCTAAATAATCTCATTTTTCCTATACATCGTTATTAATTCTAATAAATGCGCCTTCTGTTAAAAATCTAATATCATATAAAGAATTTAAATCTATACCTAGGTGAGTTTCTTGAGGTCTACTTCAAGACTATGAAGAGTGTCTAACTCAAGAAGGGGGACTTGTCCCGGAGTAGGATTAATTCCAAAACTTTTCATATAATCTGTTTGAGTTTGAAAACATCCTGAATTTACTAATTGAACATTTCTATATCCTTCTAATCCATTAATATGCAAATGGCCGCAATGGAATATTTCGGGAATTTTATCAATAACAAGCCAATCTTTTTCAGTAGGAGCGATCTGTGTTTTATTACCATATGCGGGAGCTAGATGCCTACACTTTAATAACTCTCTCATGGAGTCAACTGGCTTATTATTATCCAAACCAGGAATAAGCAAGTTCAGATCGAGCAAGCTATCTCCATGAAATACTAGGCTATTTACATTATGCGTCTCAATTAGACAAGGATTTCCAACGACTTTCACACCAAGATTTACCAATTCTTGACAATACTTTTTAGGAACTGCCGGTCTTGGAATAGCATTTCGTACAGGTTCATGGTTGCCGCTACTATAGAATATTGTGATATAATCTGGAATTTGAGAAAGTAATTCTGCGGCTTTTTCAAACTGTTTGTAAAGGTCTCCTATTACCAGATCCTGCTCTTGATTCGGATATACCCCGATTCCATCAATTAAATCTCCATTTATGATGATGTATTTGACTTTTCCAGCACTTTCTCTGTATGATTGATTTCCGAGCCGTCCATTAAGAAAATCAGTAAACTTTTTCCATAACTTTTCTTCGAATTCTCTGCTTCCAATGTGTGTATCTGAAACCATCATAATTGATAGGGGATCTGGAGAAGTATTAGGTTTAATTCCGGTTGGTACATCGATTTTTGAAATAGCGGATGCGAATATTATTCCACTTTTCCCTTTTTTTCCAGGGCTATATTCTCCTTGAACAAAAAGCATCTGATCATTAATCGTTCTTTGCGCTGTACTAAACATTTCAGAATCTTTTCTCACTAAAACATTAATAGCTCCAGTTAGATCTTCTAAAACGAAAAAGTAATGGCCATTTTTAGTCTGTCTATAATCATTGACTAGTCCAATCGTAGATATTTCTGTGTTTTCATTAAATTTCAGAATATTTCCAATATTGATAGCTGATTGGGTTTCCGGTCTTTTTCGCATGAGTTTATATAATTGGTTATACTTATCCACAGTTAAATCATAAAAATCGTCATACTTTCCCGAAGTAAAAAGCTTCCCCGTTGGATCCATTTTTATTTTATAGTTAGGATCATATTCCTTGGATATGGGGTTAAATCTAAATTGCGATTTCCCGGGGTTCATCTGTTGAATTTTGGTAGAGATATCATTTTTAACTTTTGTAGAGGATTCGGAGTCTTCTTGAAATGGTTCTTTTTGAACAATAATGGTTGACGATTTGGTACTTGTATTAATATTTGAAGAAGGAGAATTTACCTGTGTTAGTTGTAAATCCTTGGGTCTACGGGATGGAGTATTTTTAATTTCTTCCTGTGTTATTTTTTCAGATTTATCCTCTGTTATTTCTGTTGAAACATTAATTAAACTCTTATCAATTGATTCAACTTCTTCATTTGGAGGTTTAACTATTTTTTTTCTTATTGCCCTTTTCAGAGCCTTTTGGATTTCATCATTGGAAATTTTATTGATAATCTCCAAGGTTAAATGACTTTTAAAAGTAGGAATAAAACTTGTTTCTTTAATTATAAATTCAAGACTTTCTGAAGGATTTGGCATGGTCATAACTAAATCCAATACGGATGGGGTGGCATTAATTCCAGCATTAACTAATTTTTTGACTAATTTTTTCTTCTTTTCCAATGATTTTTCCATTAGTTCAATTTCCTTGTATTAATAATTAATAATTACTATGTTGAAGACATAGTTTTATTATTTCTTATTAAAGAAAAAATATCTTTTTCTTTAAATATTGAGAGAGAGAAAGATTAATATTATTCAGAATAAATCAACATTTCGGCTATCTCTTTCAATATTAAAAGAAAAATAATCCATTAATAATTAGAGTTTAATGATGATTTCGATTTATAACATAATATAAGTATAGCATATGATCTTCATAAAATTTAGAGAGGTTTATTCCGAATGGTTGAAATGAGCGAGGAAATGGATCGATATATGGAAGAGATCCAAAAGGAAGTGGATAATTGTTATCGTATCGCAAGTCAAGCTCGGGAGCTAGGAATGGATCCAGAAAAATATATTGAATCTCCCCAAGCAAAAGATTTAGCTGGAAGAGTTGAGAAATTAGTTGGACCGAAAGGAGTAGCGAACATAATCAGAACTTTAAAAGAAAAAGGAAAAACTGATGATGAGATTGTATTTAAAGTGGTATCTGATATTTTAGATAAGAAAATTGGAAATATTGAGGATTTAAATGATCGTGTTGATAGAGCAATCAGAGTGGGGCTCGCAATTAAAACTATGGGTGTCGTCAGTGCACCTCTAGAAGGGATTTCAAAGATTTCGATACGGACCGATCATGAGGGAAAAAAATATCTTTCCTTATACTTTGCGGGACCTATACGTGCTGCTGGAGGGACGACTGCGGGATTATGTGTGCTTATCGCAGATTTTGTTAGAAGAAAATCAAGTATTCCCAAGTATAAGGCAACAGATGGAGAAATTGGAAGATATGTGGAAGAAGTAAAGTTATACGACCGAAGAGTACATTTACAATACCCCTCCTCTAACAATGAGATTCGTTTTGCTGTTGATCATTTACCTATAGAAATAAATGGAGATTCCACGGAAAATGAAGAAGTTTCGGCATTTAGAGATCTACCTCGTGTTGAGACCAATAGCATCAGAGGAGGCGCATGTTTGGTCTTGAATGATGGCATTTTACTTAAAGCTCCCAAGCTCCTCAAAATAGCGAACAAAATGAATCTTGAAGGATGGGAATGGTTAAAGGAGTTAAAGAAAGTGGCCCAAAAGAATTCTGATCAAGATAAAAAAGAAAAAACTCAAGAAGAAAACCAAAATAACAACAAAATAACTCCCAATTCAAAATATGTAGCTGATATTATTGCAGGAAGACCTGTTTTTAGCTATCCTTCAAAAGTGGGTGGTCATAGAATACGATATGGACGATCAAGGAATACCGGACTAGCCGCGGGAGGATTTCATCCCGCGACGATGGTTCTATTGGATAATTTTGTTGCAATCGGAACTCAACTACGCATAGAGAGACCGGGAAAAAGCACTAGTATTTGTCCTGTCTCTGGTATAGAACCCCCAATTGTCAAACTGAAAAATGGTGACGTAATCAGGGTGAGCTCAATGCAGATGGCCAAGAAATTGTTCCCAAAAATTGAAAAAATCCTTTTTCTCGGAGACATATTGTTTGGATATGGAGAATTCGCCGAAAATAATCATAAACTACTCCCTTCTGGTTATGTGGAAGAATGGTGGGTTCTTGATCTCAAAAAGGTATTGGAGGAACGAAAGATTGAAAGTCCTGAATTGGAGAAGCTTGTAAATAATCCATTTTCCAATATCCCTATGGCAGAACACGCTCTCAAGATTTCAATGGATTTTAACATTCCCTTGCATCCAACTTATACAGATTTTTGGGGGAATCTTAAATTAGATGAGTTAAAACTCCTGCATAAAGCATTTTTAATGGCATATTCAAAGTCCGATAAGTCGATAGAATTGAAAAATGAACAAGAGATTAAAGGCATCTTAGAAAAAGCTTTAATAATTCATAAAGTAAAAGGAGATTCGATCTATTTCAGTAAGGCAATGGATTCGGTGTATATTGAAATCTTTAATTTAAAAAGTCAAAATATCATTGAAACCGATGAAGATATTACGGTTTTTTCTTATTTTTACAAGCAAAGTTCAATTAAAATAAAAAACAAAGCCCCCTATTACATGGGCTCGCGTATGGGGCGACCTGAGAAATCTGAACGAAAAAGTATGAAAGGAATTCATACACTTTTTCCTTTGAGCGATGAAGTGGGCAACTCTCGGCTCGTGGAAAAAGCTGTAGAACTCCGCAAAGTGAAAATTGATGTATGCAGAAAAAAATGTCTGAACTGTGGTAAAGTCACCATTTTTAATAAATGTTCAAATTGCGGTACACATACCCAATTACAAAAAATATGCACCAAATGTCGTAAATTATTCGATACGAGCTATGAAGAATGTCCTCAATGTCAAAGTCGATTAGATTATTCAGAAGAGGCACTTTTCAATATCGACAAACACCTCAGAAAAATCGTGAAATCCCTAAATCTTGCGCTTCCGGACAAGATGAAGGGTATTTTTGGGCTTACAAACCGATATAAGGTGCCAGAACCCATAGAAAAGGGTATCCTTAGGGCAGAGAATGGCGTACTTGTTTATAAAACTGCGGAGATCCGATATGACGCCACAGATATTCCTCTTACTCATTTTAAACCGAGTGAGATCGGAATAACCCTCAAACAATTAAGAGAATTAGGATATAACTACGACTATAAAGGAGCACCACTTCACTCTCGGGATCAAATTATAGAAATAAAAGTTCAAGATGTAATATTATCGGATGATTGCGCCGAGTATCTGGTAAAAGTTGCCAATTTTTTGGATGACGAATTAGACCTCTTTTATCAAATGCCACGCTATTATCATGTGGATTCGAAATCCGATCTTATCGGGCATTTGGTTGTAGGATTAGCGCCGCATACCAGTGCCGGAATTATAGGACGAGTGCTAGGATTTAGTCCCGCTCGATCTATCTACGCTCATCCATTCTGGCATGCTTCGAAGCGGAGAAATTGCTTTCCGGGCAATACCACCATTCTTGTTGATATTAATCAAAGAGTAAAAAAGATTACTTTAAAAGAACTTTACGAAAACCATTTCTTTGAAGAGTATTTTGATAAAATGGTTTACGTTAAAAAAAAGGCAATAGAAAATATTCAAGTATATTCATTTGATACTAAATCAAACCAAATAAAAAAAACCAATATCAAAAACGTCTTAAAAATTCCCAATTCTAATCACCTCATAAATTTTAAATTATATAACGGACGCAGTTTTCAAACCACCTTAAACCATCCAGTTATAGTATACTCTAAAGGAGAGCTTATTGAGAAGAAGGCTTTTGAAGTTAAAAAAACCGACAAATTTTTACTTCCAAGAATGGATTTCCAAGTAATAGATAAGGAGTTTATTGATCTAATCTATGAATTCAGGAATGAGAAATTTAAAAAGATTTGGAGAGAATTGATGATTATAGGGATAAAAGATTTTGTTACTGAATTAGTTTCAATATTGGGATTAAAAGAAACGGCAAGAAAATTAAAAATAAGTAAAAAAATATTAAAAACTTATTATAGCTCACGGGATTCAATTCCATTTGATGTTTTGATTAACCTGTTAAATCTTCATAATCTTTCAATGAAAGATGTTCCAGATTGTATCCTCGGATTCAAACAAGAAGATATACAATTAAATAGATATATCCGAGTTGATGAATCGCTTTTGAAAATCTGCGGTTATTATATCGCAAAAGGATTTTATCAAAAGAGCAAAGATAAGTATAAAATCAGTTTCTTTTTTAGTGAAAATGAACTTAGAAATGATATATTAAATTCGATCTCCCATTCATTTGGAAATGATTTTGGTCCTAATATTAATAAAAAGAGAATTACAATTTCAAATCGAATTCTGTATTATTTTTTCAAAGAGATATTAGGATTTAAAAATAAAGCAAGAAGAAAAAGCATTCCTTCTGTGTTTTATAATCTACCGAAAGAAAAAATACAATATCTCTTAGCCGCTTATTTTAGTAGTGATGCGGGACTTGATATGAATCATAAGAAAGTAGTGTGTTCTTCATTTAGTTCGAAGCTCATTCAGGATTTGGATTTAATGTTATTAAGATTTGGAATATTTAGCGCACTATCCCGATCTAAAAGAGATAGCAATACCGAGTATGAATTATCAATCCAAGGAACGAATGTCGTTAAATTTCGGCAAAAAGTTGGTTTCACGTCAAAAAAGAATTCGGATGGCTTAAGATATATCATAAAAACGATGAAAACAAGACCAGAAGATACCTACAAAAAACATGCATTATTAAGGATAAAAGATATCGAAGAAATACACTCTAAAGAAGAATTTGTATATTCATTACACGCTAAAAATTATCATTCAGTATTAGTAAATGATAATATAGTGACCCATCAGTGTGACGGTGACGAGGATGGTATAATGCTCCTCTTAGATCCCTTGCTTAACTTCTCCCGACACTATCTTCCCAGTAAGATCGGTGGTAGGATGGATGCAACACTGGTTATTGGTACATTTTTAGACCCGAAAGAGATAGATACAGAAGCACATAACGTAGATACTTTATTTCAGTATCCCTTAGAATTTTATGAGGCTACCGAGCGCTATGCTTCTCCAAACGAAATAGAGGAGATTATGGATTTGGTAAAGAATCGCTTGGGTACAGAAGGTCAATATGAACATATCGGCTATAATATTCCGACTGATGATATCAATGCTGGTCCAACAACAACAGCCTATAAATTGCACGAATCAATGGACGAAAAAATCGAGGCGCAATTACATCTAGCGAAGATTATCCAGTCGGTTGAGGCGAAAGCAGTAGCAAAAAAGATTTTATCCAGTCATTTCAATCCTGATATATTAGGAAATCTCAGAAAATTTTCCCTTCAAGAATTTCGGTGCGTTAAATGCAATACCAAGTACCGCAGACCCCCCCTATCAAATATGGGTAAGTGCCCTAAATGCGGAGGAAATGTCATCCTCACGGTAAATCGGGGAGGAATTGAAAAATATATCCCACGCGCATTGAAATTATGCGAGGATTTTAATCTTGATGAGTACACGTGCCAACGAATGGAACTCATTGAGGAGTATGTCAGCAGTCTCACAAATAATCCCCGTATAAAACAACAAAAATTATCAGACTTTTTTTAAATTCCTTAATTTACCGTTAAACCATTTCTCTGATGGAATAGGTGAGCTCCCAGCCCCTAAAGGAGCTGGATTCTTGCTTCCTTGCCCATCGCACCTAAATGGTGTCTTACACGATCTCCACAAGCATAACTTCCCGTAGTCCCTACGGACGGTCATGAAATGACGATGATACCTCTTTCCTCTAAGAGGGGTATTCCTTCTTTTTCAATATTAGTAGAGGTGTTCTTGTCTCGGTGATAATGCGTGCCACATTCGATTTCCACCACCTTTCCCTCAAAATTCTTTGATAGGTCAAGAATCCTTCTTTTTAGAACTCCACTCCTCCCGGTCTCTTTTATACACACTGGATGACGGTGTTTTCCTATAACGATTAAGTCATAGATGAGGGAATAGACCCTAAGGGGCTCTTTTCGATATTCCATTATAGATAAATACATGAAATAGGATAAAAAGGGTATACCTGCCTGAGTTTAGTGATTTTTACACGCATTCATCTATGCCCTTAAAGGACATGGCTTTCTGCGAGAGAAAAAAAAAATTAATTAAGGTTTTTTAACTATAAAAATCACGATTAGTTTTTACCTCGAAATATTCTTACTTCATATGCAGAGATCGCCAAGCCTGGCCAAAACACCTAATCGGGTGGCTAACGGCGCTAGACCGAGGCTCTAGTCTCATAGGAGTACGTGGGTTCGAATCCCACTCTCTGCATTTCTCAGATTTGAAATATAATGAATCTCTAATATGCTGGAAGAAGTAAGCTTTTTTTATTATACGTAAATTTTAAAATAATATTATCTTCCCTTAAATTACGAACCTATAACGAGGAATTGATATACTTGAAGCTTGATACTATTGAATTGGAATTATTTGAAGAAAATAATTTTGCGATCCTCCATTTAAATCGCCCTGATAATCTTAATGCGTTAAATACTCAAATGGCTGAGGATATTACCATAGGATTACAAGAGGTTTCAAAACAATCAAACAAGATTCGTTCACTAATAATCACGGGAAAGGGAAAAACGTTTAGTGCTGGGGGTGACCTTGCTGAATTTAAAAGCTCGGATGATCCGGATTTCCTATATAAGTTAGCGGGAAAATTTCATAAAGCCATCAAACTATTAAAACATCTTAACGCTCCGAGTATCGCAGCTGTGAATGGAGCGTGTTATGGAGTGGGATTAAGTCTGGTAAGTGCGTGTGATTTGAGATTCTGTTCGCAATCTGCTCGGTTTTCCGTAGCGTTTACAAACGTAGGATTGTCGCCCGATTCATCCTTGACCTTTCATTTGCCCAAAATTATAGGCTTATCTTTGGCGAACGAAATGGTCTTATTGAATAAAACTCTCACTGCGAATGAAGCAAAACAAGCGCAATTAGTTTCTGAAATAACCTCCAACGACCAATTATTAGAGAGAGTAAAACAAGTTGCTATTAAAATAAGTAGTGGTCCAACGATCGCCTATGGAAGTACCAAACGATTATTTTTTCGTTCATATGGTAATTGGCTAAACGAGCATTTAGAAGATGAGCTTAAAAATCTAAAGTTGACCTCTACCACTATGGATTCTCAAGAAGGAATGAGTGCATTTTTAGAAAAACGGAAACCATATTTCCAAGGAAAATAGACATTCCATTTAAATAGATTAGATAAATTTTTATTCCAACATTTTTATTTTAATTCAAAAGAGTATCGAGTGAAGATAATCTTAATACTTATTTCAGTACCTCCAAAAAATAAAATACAAATGTGAGTAAAGAATGGCTGTAGATAGGGAAAAATTAAAAGCGCTTTTAAAATGGTATCGTCAGGAAATCGAAGAGGATTTAGTTGCGGCGATTATTGTTAACCGAGAAGGACTAATTATGGATGCTGTCTCGGGGACTACTGGCAAGTCCGTAGAAGAGGATGTTGTGGGCGGACTAAGCTCATTAGTAGAGCCAGTCCTTAATCGCATCACGAAAGAATTCAGTTCAGGATCTTTTGGCACGGGAACATTTGATACAGATGAATACCGCCTTATATTTTGTGAGGCAGGTGAACATGCGGTCTTTGTAACGGTTCTCGATGCGTTAGCTATGATCGATCCTGTGTTTCCCGTCGCATATTTAACCGCCGAAAAAATAGCTCGAATTTTTGATGGACGTCCCGTAAGCCCCGTTATACCCAAGATAATTACTAGCAGAGAAAGCGGAGAAATCGAGAAAAGTGTGGATAAACTACGAAAAATTAAAGCCAAAGCTGATGAATATGCGTTTAAATTGATTTTAGGCGGGGATGGAGGGGTTGGAAAGACCAGTATGGTTCATAGATTCGTAGAGAATTCATTCCAGCAAGACTATAAAGCCACAATAGGCACTTCCATTATGAAAAAGGAGTGTAATTTTGAAGGACTTGAGTCCAGCGTGCGTTTCGTCATCTGGGATTTAGCAGGGCAAACCCAATTCCGTCGAATACGCAAATCATATCTGGCTAACGCAGAAGCGGGCATTCTCGTATTTGATGTGACGAGGCATAAAACCTATGAGAATATTCAAAATTGGTATGAGGAGATAAAAGAAGTCACTCCAAAGATTTCATTGCTTTTAGTTGGTAATAAAATTGATTTAGAAGATCAAAGAGAAGTGAATCGTGAGGAGGGAGAGGCCTTGGCGGAAGAAATAGAGGTTTCTTATGTAGAAACCTCTGCAAAGACGGGAGAAAATATCGATGATGCATTTAGAATGCTTGCGTTGGAAATGATAAAGAGATTCTTTACCGCAGAAGAGGTTTAGATGAAGCCCTTGGGGGGATTTGAACCCCCGGCATCCAGATTACGAATCTGACACTCTACCAGCTGAGTTACAAGGGCAATATAACTCATTGATACCTTAAAGATTCAAAAAGTACTAATTCTTATAAATTAATAATAAATTTTAATTTTGCGGTCTAATCATGTGCCTTATTGGGGTCGCGAAACATCACAATTAAGTTGAGATCTTCATTATACTCATGAAACCCAATACACCATTGAAGGATATAGGAGAAACAATGATAATCAGCTATATCGAGCAGCTAATCTACGAAAATACGGAAAAAGAATCCATTCGAGATGATGCGTTTTTTTATCCCTTAGATAAAATCCAAAAAAAGCAATCTGAAGAGATTACTTTGGTTTCTAATTCGGACATGCTGGTCTCGACTACTGATGTCCCAGAGCAGATGGAATCCTTCCATATGGGACGAAAATCACTTATTATGAATTTAAGTGATTTGATTGTGAAAGGTGTGAATCCTGTAGGTTTAATCTTATCCTTTGGCTTACCCGGAACCATGCTTTCTGATGAATTCGACCTCCTTATGAAGGGGATACTGTCTTATTCCAAGACCTTTGACCTTGACTATATTGGTGGCGATCTGAACGAGACTCAAGAGATTATCCTCAACCCAACGGTTTTTGGTTTCGAACGGAAATCAGAGATAATATACCGAAAAGGGATGAATATAGGTGATATAATTGTCGCGAATGGTAAATTCGGATTAACTGGTGTAGGTTTTGATATTTTACTTCGGCAAAACGGCTCGTATGAAGACTTTCCCAAATATAGAAAATCTCTCGATAGCGTATTAAAGCCATTCGATCTTGGTTTGGAAGGGCTTATACTTGGCCAGAATCATTTTGCAACAGCGAGTATCGACTCTTCAGATGGATTGGCAAAGTCTCTACGAGAATTGCAGTTTTCTAATCCCGAGGTGGGATTTAAGATTATCCTAGATGAAACGGTTATTCATCCTGAAGCTCTCAAATATTCAGAAGAATTTGATATTCCGATAGAAAAAATAGTTCTGAACGCAGGGGAGGAATTTATTCATCTCTTTTCAGTCAAGTCCGAATATATTGAAAAAGCAGTAGATCTGGTGGAAAGAAAAAGCGGGCATATATTTGAAATTGGAGAAGTTGTATCTGAATGTGATATCACTATTATACAAGAAAATAAAACGCATATCTTAAAGAGTGAAGGATACGAGCATTTTCGGTAAGCGTGGAGGAGATTGAATTTTGAGGGGGATTTGGGAATATCTTACGTACTAAGACTTATTATATTTAAAGATTATGGATTTTACTATATGTTTAAAAAAAATTTATTAATTATTATGGATTTTAAGTCTTAAGTTCTGATAATTTTAAGAGTAGATAAATTAAGAAGAGCTTTTTTTTCCTTGGATGGGCTATTAGCGCAGGCAGGTAGCGCAGCAGGCTTTTAACCTGAAGGTCCTTCGAATTATGGGGGATCGGGTACAGGTCGTGGGTTCAAATCCCACATAGCCCGCCATTATCATCCGTGTGAGTCTATGAAATATCTCTTTTTAACCATAATCACTAATTCATGTTTTTATATTATTGAAGCGAAATTAAATTGTTTAATTGTTGTAGATCCGACCATCCATAGGCGAAAATAGGTCTTTTTAAGCCATTGAAATCTTTTTGCTTCTCTGCGATTATTTTTCCATCGAATTTTTCATAAAATGCGCGATAAGGATTACCTTTTAGGATCCACACAAGCATAGATGAAAAATTAAGGTCTAATAAATATTGAACTATTTTTCCAAGGAGTTGTGTTCTGATCCCCCTCCTTTGATGGTTATTAGATACATATAACCCCCATAACTCACCAGAGAACTCAGGAGTGTTTTCTCGCTCTAAGCCCCCGACTGCGAATCCAATGATTACTTGAGAGTCATTTTCGGCACTATACACTCTTGTAGTATCTTCCAAATTCTCAAGCCATAATTTGTTTTGGATAATTTTATGTTTATAGTTTAGATCTTCCAAAAATTCTTCTGGAAATATTGTTTTGTAGGCGTATTTCCAGTTATCTATTTGGATTTTTGTTATAGCTGATGCATCTGATGGCGTTGCAATTCTGATGTTCATAATAATCCCTAAAGAACGAAGAATTTATAAATTTCATTTATAAGAAATAGAATTGATTTTTAGACTATTCATAACTGAAGTTGGTATTTTGAATTTTTGTTATATTCTCTACTGATACAAAAATTTATGGATTTATAGGTTTTAAACGAAAAATATAATTTACTATTGTATACTATTGAATTATATTATAGTTTTAAAATCCCAATAAGAACATGGTAGAAACAGACTTAAAACTTCCATCGGACGAGCCAGAACAATTATTAGTGAAATCGGAAGACACTACAGACCCTAAATATGGGAAGAACCCCGAAGAGAGAACAATAAATGAACTCATAGAATATGGCGTCATAAATCTCGACAAAGTAAGCGGTCCCACGAGTCATGAGGTTGTATCTTGGATTAAAACAATATTGGGGATAGAAAATGTAGGACATGGCGGTACTTTAGATCCAAAAGTAACCGGTATATTGCCCGTAGCACTCGGGAGAGCCACGAGAGTCTTGTCTGCCTTGTTAAATGCGGGAAAAGAATACGTCTGTGTGATGCATCTTCATAACCCTGAACCTCAGAAAAAAATTGAGAAGATGCTTCATGTATTTGAGGGAAAGATATATCAAAGACCCCCTTTAAAATCCTCCGTGAGTAGGAGATTGCGTATTAGGGAAATTTATTATAACCAGTTCTTAGAAATGAGAGAAAATAATGTATTATTTCGCGTGGGATGTGAAGCGGGAACATATATCCGCAAATTATGTTATGATATTGGGGAGGCGTTATGTTCTGGTGCGCATATGCTGGAGTTGAGACGAACGCGAGTTGGTCCTTTCAGAGAGGATAAAAGCCTTGTAACTCTTCAAAATCTTAAGGATGCATTTACAATCTATCAAAAAGAAAATGATGAATCTTATTTAAGGTATATTATCCATCCTATGGAAAAGATGGTGAAGCATATCCCAAAGGTTCATGTTCGAGACACTGCAGTAGATGCATTATGTCATGGTGCAGATTTAGCTGCCGCAGGCATTTGTTCTATAGATGCGCGAATACAAACGGGGATGAAAGTGGCGTTGATGACATTAAAAAATGAGTTAATTGGATTTGGAATCGCTGAGAAAGATGCTATGGCGATTTATAAGGCTAAAAACGGAATAATGGTAAAGATTAATAAGGTTTTTATGAAGCGTGGAATCTATCCACATTGGAAAGAAATCACTGAATAATCAAAATTTTATTGATATATATGGGACCTAAAAAAGAGCATTATTCTACACGATATCCCGATGTAAATTTAAAGGTATATACTATCTCCGAGAGTCTGAGACGGCATCTATACATTTTCAAAACAACAACGGGAGTTTTTTCTTACAGAAAAATTGATTTAGGAACGCAAGTCTTTGTTGAACATATGGAAATACCATCCGAACCAAGTGTCTTGCTCGATCTTGGATGTGGATATGGACCTATTGGAATGGTGTTGGGATATAATTCCAGAGAGAGTGATATTTACTTCATAGATAAAAACAGACGAGCTATTTGGTGTGTTAAGGAAAACATAAAAATTAATCTCCCAAACGCTCGAGATAGAATGCATGTACGTGCAGGAGATTATTTCGAAGCCTTAAAGGATCAATCCGTCCGATTCGATGGAATTTATATGAATCCCCCTTTACGAGAAGGACGGGATGAATTTTTGCGGGTCTTCAATGAAGTTCCAAAATATCTAAATGAAAAGGGGTTCTTCGAATTTGTCATCAGAAAAAAGATGGGTGCACCCTATATTCAAAAATATTTTCAGAACGAATTTCCCAATGATCAAATTGATGTAATGGTAAAACGGAGTGGCTATTGGGTTTTTCATTGTTTTCATGGGTTTGGGTGAAGTGATGTTAAATTACATCATATTAAACATCTAAAGTTAAATGATAACGCAGAATTTCCTATTCTCCCATAAGAGGTACTATGAAATAAAAAAATTCCGATATTATGAATAAAAGGATAAAATTTTTTAGAAATTATACACTCCATATTATATAACTTAAAATATATGAGGATAATTCCTTTTGACTAAGAAAAAAAAAGTTGATGTCTTACGACATTCGCTTGTTCCTCGGCACGTACTTCTTACGAAATCAGAGACCGAGGAATTATTAGAAAAGTATAAAATTCGCTATACCGATCTCCCTCAAATGTTTGAAAAAGATCCCGTTGCGATCGCGATTGGTGCGAAAGAGGGAGATGTGGTGAAAATTGTCCGCGAAAGCGATACATCAGTTAAACAAGTTAATTATTATCGATATGTTAAGAAAGAGAAAAGTTAATTATTTCTTTTTTATTTTAATGCTATTTAATGAAAAAAGGTTATATTATGAGCACTGACAATTTGACAAATGAAGAAAAGTGGGAAGTTTTAGGCTCTTTATTCGATGAGAAGGGTCTCGTCCGCCAACATCTTGATTCCTATAATGATTTTATCGAGAAAGAAATGCAAGACATTGTAGATGAATCAGCTGAAGTAGTTCCCGATATACCTGGTTTTAAAATTCGGTTTGGAATGATTAAAGTTGGTAAACCGAAAGTGAGGGAAGCAGACGGTGCGACAATGGAGATTACACCGATCGAGGCGCGAATTCGAGAATTAAGCTATGCTGCTGATATTACGCTAGAGATGACTCCAATCACGATTGATGAAAGGACACAGAGAGAGGAACCGGAAGAAACTCTTGATATCTATATTGGAAAAATTCCAATTATGTTAAAAAGCTGTCGATGTCCACTTGAAAGCCTATCTGATCAAGAACTCATTAACCGAGGCGAGGATCCATTAGATCCAGGCGGTTATTTCATTATAAATGGAACAGAACGGGTTCTCGTAACTCAGGAAGATTTAGCACCGAATAGAATTCTTGCAGAAGAGGCAAGTAGAAGCTCAAGCGCTACTCACCAAGCGAAAGTGTTTTCTACACGTAGCGGATTTAGAGCACCAGTCTCAATCGAGCGAAAGAAAGACGGCAATTTACGAGTCTCTTTTCCATCCGTTCCGGGTAAAATTCCCCTAGCAATCTTGATGAGAGCTCTGGGACTTCATTCAGATCGACAAATATTCGAGGCAATCTCAGAAGATGAGGAAATTCAAAAAGAATTGATTCCTGTGATAGATGTTGCCTCCGAAATTCAAGTATTAAAAGATCCAGAAAAATCTCAACAAAATGCATTAGATTACATAGGAAAAAGAGTGGCGATTGGACAGACAAAAGATTATCGTATTAGAAGAGCACTCCAAGTCTTAGATCGTTATTTATTACCCCATATCGGAAATGATGAGGAAGATCGAATTAAAAAAGCATATTATTTGGGTCAGATGGCCCAGAAAGTGATGGAACTTGCCTTGGGAATGAGAGAACCTGATGATAAGGATCATTACGCAAATAAACGGCTGAAACTTGCGGGAGATCTATTCACATCATTATTTCGAGTAGCGTTTTTAAATCTGGTTAAAGATATTAAATACCAATTGGAGCGTACTGCCGTAAGGGGAAGAGCTCCGAACATAAAGACTGCAGTTCGAGCAGATGTTATTACCGAACGAATCCGACACGCATTAGCAACAGGAAATTGGGTGGGCGGAAAAGCAGGAGTCAGCCAATTATTAAATAGAACGAATCAAGTTGGGACATTAAGCCATCTGAGAAGAGTCATTTCTCCTTTAAGTAGATCCCAGCCTCATTTTGAAGCACGAGACTTACATCCGACCCAATGGGGTAAAATATGTCCCGCAGAAACTCCCGAAGGTCCAAATTGCGGTCTTGTGAAAAATCTCGGTCTTGCTTCAATTATTTCTGTAGGTGCAGATGAGAGAATCATAGAAAACATTCTAATCGATTTAGGCGTGGTGCCCATCAACGAAGTAGGAAATATTCGAGGAGATAAGGTCAAAGTATTTCTCAACGGAAAATTAGTGGGTATCCATCAAAATTATAATCCCTTTATCCGTCAATTACGTGAAAAACGACGGAGGGGAGAAATAGGACAGCACGTTAATATTGGATTTTATCAAGATTCAAAAGAAATCCAAATCAACTGTGATGCGGGGCGAGCTACAAGACCTCTATTCGTCATTAAAGATAAAGAACTCTTAGTGACGAAAGAAGATATTGAAAAGATAAGGCAAAGAAAAATCATGTGGTCTGATTTAGTAGAAAAAGGTGTAATAGAGCATCTTGACGCAGAGGAAGAAGAAAACGCCTATATTGCGATGTTCGAGGAGGAAATAACAGCCGAGCATACACATTTAGAAATCTCACCCGCAGCTATTCTTGGGATTTGTGCATCAATTATCCCTTTCCCAGAACATAACCAATCCCCGAGAAACACTTATGAAGCGGGAATGGTGAAACAAGCATTAGGATTATTTGCTGCCAATATGCATCTCCGGCTGGATACACGCGGACACACACTTCATTATCCACAGCAACCGCTCGTAAAAACAAGTCCAATGGAAATAATCGGCTTCAATCAGCGTCCTGCCGGACAAAATTTTGTTATTGCGATGATGTCCTTTGAGGGGTATAATATTGAAGATGCCATCATTATCAATAAAGCCTCTATAGAACGAGGGTTGGCACGCAGTCATTTCTTTAGAACTTATGATGCCGAAGAGAGAAAATATCCCGGAGGAGAGGTGGATAAATTTGAGATACCCGAACGGGGAGTACGAGGATTCAAATCAGCAGAGTCATATAGATTGCTTTCTGAAGATGATGGTATAATTGAGCCAGAAACTCAAGTGAATGGTGGAGATGTACTAATCGGTAGAACATCCCCTCCACGATTTATCAAATCTTATGAAGAATTCGAACTCATGCAACCTAATAGAAGAGAAACTTCAAAAAATATGCGTCATAATGAGCAAGGAATCGTTGATACTGTGTTGATTTCTGAAACTGTTGATGGAAACAAATTAGTAAAAATAAAAGTTAGAGATTTGAGGATTCCAGAGCTTGGAGACAAATTTTCCTCGAGACACGGACAGAAAGGGGTTCTAGGATTAGTTGTAGACGAATATGATATGCCTTTCACATCCTCAGGAGTGAGACCCGACATAATTGTGAATCCACACGCGATGCCTTCAAGAATGACCTTAGGACAATTATTTGAAGGGATTAGCGGAAAGATCGCATGTAGCACAGGGGAATTAGGTGATGCCACAGCTTTCGAATGGAAAGATATCACCAAGTTGCAAGAACAATTAGTTGATGCGGGATTTGAGTTTAATGGACGGGAGGTAATGTATAACGGAATTACGGGAGAAAAATATGAAGCGGGAATTTATTGTGCTCCAATCTATTATCAAAAACTCTATCATCTCGTCGCAGATAAATTACACGCCAGAGCACGGGGGCCGGTACAGATTCTAACTCGGCAGCCCACTGAAGGGAGAGCTCGAGAAGGAGGCCTAAGATTTGGAGAAATGGAGAGAGATTGTCTTGTCGGACACGGTTCTGCCTTACTCTTGAAAGAACGTTTATTGGATGAATCAGATAAAACTGTCATCCTCGTATGCGAAAAATGCGGTCTTTTGGCGGTCTATGATAGAAACCGGGATAAACGATACTGTCCGGTATGTGGTGAAGGAACAACAATATCAAAAGTGGTTTGTTCATATGCGTTTAAACTTCTTTTACAAGAAATGATGTCACTCGGATTAGCTCCACGGTTGAAACTAAAAGAGAAAATATAATCCAAATAATTTTTACTTCTATTTTGTTTTACCCTTAGATTAAAAAAAAGAAAAGAAGATTATATATTTAAATTACATATAGGTCAAAGAAATCCAATTCGGGGATCAAAGATAAGAGAATGTATAGTAGAAAGAGAGTCAATAATGAAATCCAAACGGAAGTTTCCCATCTAATATCAATAAAGAACTTAGTAAGAACTAACAAAATTAAAAATCCTATGATTGGTACTAATTGTACGAGATAATTAGCACCACCCCCACCAAAGACATCTCTAATTGCAACAAAAACATTTCCAATTGCACTGAGCACTTGCCCAATTGCTCCCAGAACGGGGGGCAAGATCAAGATTGTTATCAATGCAAGTAAAAATATCAGTACAACTTTATCAGATGCTTTAGTTTTTGACTCTATCAGAAGAACGGCCAAATAGATGATAAGACCTAATATAACGGTACCGATTATTATACCTAGTAAAAAGATTATTGCATTTGTATCCTGTAGTAACATTTTACATCACTGTTTGTTATAGCGATTTTTTGAAATATTAATTATTACAATATAGATTCCATATTTTTTAAAGATTCACATTCAAGTCTAAAAATGAGCCTATAAGGAAATCATCAAAAAAAAGAAACTCTGGAATTATAAACCTAAATTCAGTAGAAAGAAATGAATAGCAAAAGCAATCGAGGAGGAAGTGATCAGTATGGTAATTATGGAAAATTTAATAGAAATTTCTCTTCCATATTTAGCATAGATTAGTAAAATAAGGAAAGTGAATATCCCAACAACTAATAGAATCCAGGCAAATACCCATAATGGTATGGAAACCACGCCAGCCTCCTTCATAATTTTTAGTGTATTCGATTAATTACTTTCTTTCAATTAATTACTTTCTTTTAATTTTTTAATTAATAAAAATTTAAAGGTATGAGTTACATTAAATATTAAACAATAACACGGAAAATATACGAGAATATAAAATTGATTTAATATGCATTTTCTAAAGAAAATTACTGAGAATCCAGCCTTGGAAGACCCAGCTAAAGAACATATGGATGTCCATCGTCATTTTTATCGATATTCCAGAGGTGAATTTATTGGTCCAGCGATTAAGCTTAGACAGACCTCGACCAAATTTACCCTTAAAGGTTCACTGGAATATGAAGATTTAGTCCAAGAATTAGTTTTGCGTTCTATAAGAACGGACGAGCTAGAGATTGATGGAACGTTAATCTCGGGTCAAGATATTTCTGATAAATTAAATGAATTTGATATAAATTGGGAATTAAAAGAATCAACCGGAAAAACCAAAAATTATAAAGCTAGTTTTGAACAATCCATCGAAACAGAGAAAATTATTGATCTAATTGACGAATTTCGAACATGTTGTTATCTACTATTGAATTTCCAATTAGAAAAATGGGTCAGAGTTGATACTAAGAGTAGGTTGCCTAAACCTTCCAAGAAGAAACCAATTGATGACGATGTTGGAAAGAGAGTTCAGTTTTGTAAGGGATATATGAATCCCTCAGCCAAGAACAATCAAATGATCATGGATGAGGTGGTTTTTGATTTTAAAGAGGAGATTCCTGAAGATTGGAGTAAAATTACCCTTACGAATAATTATCGAATCAATGAAATAGCAATACCGAGAGGGATAAAAGACTCTAGAAAACTCAGAATTCTAGCTGTGCGAAAGGGAAAATTAATTAGAACTGCAGATATAGATGGAGAAATCATTGAGAAGCAATATTCATTTGTCGTTTAAATCCTCTTTTTTAAATGCCTAAAATCAAATATTAATAAAAATCAAAAAATTTACATTTAACACTACATATTTATTTAATCAAAATAGCAGAGGGAATCAGTTATTACAGAATTTAATCCGTTATTACAGTCTTTCTTATATATTGTAGGTGGAGATATTGCTATAGAGGTTGGGAAAGAGCTAATCGCTTCAGAAGAGGAAGATATCACTGATGAAGATATCACGGAGAATATTAAGGATAGAATTAAAGGTAAAAAAGATTTTGAGCCTGAAGATGAGGAGATTTTGAAGCTTAACACTGTTCGGAAAACCTTATATAAGTTATATTCCGAAAAATTAGCGCAATTCCGACGCATACGAGATAAATCTACAGGATGGTTCATTTATTACTGGTGGCATGAGTTTGACTTACTGGAAGAAATATTATTAGAGAAAAAGAATTTACTTCAGCAAAAATTGCGCGATAGATTAGAATATGAAGAGAAGAATTATTTCTTTGAATGCGAAGATTGCGAGGAGAATCAAATAAAGTATACTTTCGAGGAAGCATTCGAACTAAATTTCAGATGTCCGGAGTGCGGTGGTGAATTAAAGGCTTTAGATAATGAAGAGACTAAGAATTTTTTAAAAGAAAGAATTATTTCCAATAAAAAAATATCCTTCTCTATTGATGAGCAGGAATAATTGGAGAAATTTAGTCTTTTTTCTTCTTTTTAATAAAGGCAATATCTCCTAAGGATGTTCCGCCACGTTTCTTTTTGATATAATCACTGGTATTTACTTGAGTAACATCAGATTCTTCCAATAATTTAATATTGTATTCCTTTTCCAGTTTTTTAGCCAATTCAATGGTAGGTTTAGTCTTGCTAGCCTCAAATCTGCGAATTAATGATTCTTTCTCGTGGATACGCTGGGCAAATTGTTCTTGAGTGAGATTTCTTTTTTCTCTGGCCTCACGAATACGTTTTGCATAATCATCCACCACTATAAGCTCTGGTTCTAAATATGAGCGCGAACTTTTATATGAGCTTGGGGAAGATGTTTTTCTATTTGAGGAAGGTGAACGTTTGTGATAAGTTCTACGTGATCTTGTGGAAATTATCTTTTTGCCATGTTGAGCGCAACTTTCGCAAACTCGAATTTTTGCGCCTTCTATCAAGACTTTTTGACCACCGCCCCATATGACGCCACCACATATAGGACATTCTTCATTCTGAGATTTTGGCATTTGAGATTTATTTAAGTCAATAATTTGAAATTAATTGCAATTAGAATTAATAGATTTAAATCTTTATAATTTTTGGTTATACCATTTTAACTGTTATAAAATATAAAATTAAACCTTTTTATTTTCCCACAACAATATTAAAATAACGAGAGTTTAACAAATATAAATTTATATTTGTAGATCATCTTTAATAAAATAAAGGATAGATCAACTTAAATTAGATAAAATATATTGTAAAAGGGAAAATCTTCTTGCCAACGACTAAAGATAAGAAAAAAGAAAAGGAAGCAAAGGATGGGGAGTATCTAATCACCTACACTCGGCATTTAGAAAAGCGATTGAGAAATTTGGAAACGGAGAAACAATTGTTAGATGCGGAGAGACTACGTTTGGAACAGGAATTACATAGCCTTCGTAATGAAATAGATCGATTGAGAGAACCTCCACTAGTCTCCGCTAGTGTTATTGATGTATTAGACGAGAGTAAGGGACGAGCGATTGTAAAAAGCTCAACGGGTCCGAGTTTTGTTGTCAATGCTTCGAGAAAGGTCAAAAATGAAAAAATAAGTCCTGGGATGCGTGTAGCTTTGAATCAAAGAACCTTCGCAATTATGGAAGTACTCCCAACAAAATTAGATCCATTTGTAAAAGGAATGGAAGTCATCGACTCGATTCCAGATGTATCATATAACGATATTGGCGGATTGGAAGAACAATTGTTAGAAGTAAGGGAGACTGTAGAATTACCGTTAACAAAACCAGAATTGTTTAAAAAAGTAGGGATAGAGCCACCAAAAGGAGTTTTATTGCACGGACCACCAGGAACTGGAAAAACTTTAATGGCTAAAGCAGTTGCTCATGAAACAGAAGCATCATTCATTAGAATTATCGGTTCAGAATTAGTGCAAAAGTTCATTGGTGAAGGGGCTAGATTAGTGAGGGAAGTGTTTAGTTTAGCCAAGCAAAATGCTCCAAGTATCTTGTTTATTGACGAGTTGGATGCTATTGGGTCTCAGAGACTTAAGATCGCAACATCTGGCGATCGTGAAGTTCAAAGAACATTAATGCAATTATTAAGCGAATTAGATGGATTTGAAGCTCGCGGAGATGTAAAAATTATTGGAGCCACCAATAGAGTTGATATACTAGATCCCGCCCTATTACGCCCCGGTCGATTTGACAGGATGATTGAGTTTCCTATTCCTAAAGATGAATCTAGAGAAGCAATATTCAAAATTCATACAAGAGATCTAAATATTAAAGATAGCGTTAATTTCAATCGTTTCGTAAAGATCACTGAAGGTGCAACAGGAGCAGATATTAAGGCCATATGTACAGAAGCAGGGATGTTCGCAATTCGAAGAGATTCCGAAAATATAACTGAAGAGGATTTCCTTAACGCGATTTCAAAAGTACTCAATAAAAATAAAAATAAATGCGTTGAATCGCGAATCTATTCGTAAATCAACTAAGACCGTTTTTAACCTTTTTTTATAGATTTTTATTGAATATATTTTTATTTTAAATTATGATTTGATTTATTATTACTTTTTAGTTTAAGAATAATACATTTAAGTATGGAAATAGAACAAATTTTGGCAATCAGAAAGTTAAAGGCAATCTCAGATTATCAATTTGGTCCTGAAATTACAGATATTTTATTTGAGAATTTAGATCACATTAGGATTGTCCGTTCAAAAAATACCGGAAAGATCAGATATGTATATTCTGGGGAGGAACTGTTACTAACACTAAAACCCACAAATGGTTTATTCACTTTAACATTTTTAGCCAGCGATATTATTATTAGCAACACAAAAAGTCCGAGATTGCGAGCTGTGGTTCTTACAGAAATTTCAAAATTTATTCGAAAAGGCAGAAATGTATTTTGTAAGCATATATTAGATATAGATGATTCTCTTAGACCAAATGATGAGATTATAGTCGTAAATCAAGAACAAGAAATATTAGCAATTGGGAGAGTTTCCATTCCCGTCCCTTATATTAGAGAATTCACTCGCGGTGTAGGGGTTGATGTAAGAAAGGGTATCAGTTAAATAAATTCCGAATTAGTAAAAAAAGTCAAAAAATTAAAAATTTCGCTATATTATATTAATATAAGAATAGGAAGCAAAATGATTATCCATTATGAAACTACCAAAAGAAATACAAAAGAAAGAAAAAAGTAAGCCAAAAAGACCTACAAAAGTAAAAAAACGACCGGGATCGCAATATAGTTCCAGATCTATGCGACGAAGAATGCAACAACAAGGAATTGATATGGATCAAATAGATGCAACAAGAGTTATAATTGAAGGCACAGATAAGACGATAATAATCAATCAACCAGAAGTAATGAAATTAAATCAGATGGGTCAAGAAATATATCAAGTTGTAGGTCAGGCAGAAGAACGTGAACCAGGAGATATAGACATTGGAGAAGAGTATATAGAAGAGGGGGAGATCGAAGAGGAGAGGATTGAAGAGGAGAGGATCGAAGAGGAAGCCCGTCCGACTATTACCCAAAATGATATCATGTTAGTGGCCGCGCAAGCTAATGTGCCAAAAGAAGAAGCAGAAGCAGTATTACGAGAATGCGAGGGAGACATCGCAAAAGCAATCGTACTTCTGAAAAATAGATAAATACCTTCAATATACTCATTTAAAAAACATTAAGAATCATCAAAGATTCTGATCTTCAATAACTTATACATTGATTTATATGTCAAAGATAAAAAAGAAAAAAGTTAGGAAATCAAAGGCAGGACTGGAAGAAGATATTAAATTTGAAAAGGCAATCCAATATTCAGGTTGGATTTTCCTATTTGCTTTGATTGGGTTTCTTTTTTCATGGGTCGTATTAGATTATATAATTGACATTCCTTTTTTAGATTTTGAAGAGAATGTATTGACATTTTCCTTTATTGTGTTTACCGCTACATCATCAGCATTCTCATTTGGATTGGCTGCAAATGTTAAAAAAAATCGAGATAAAAAGAAAAAATTATTTACTGATTGGTTGATTGCCGAATTTCTCTTCTGCATGTTTGCCATATTCACATTAGCGGCGTATCAATGGTAAAATGTGATTATTTCTTACCATTTGCTTTTATTTCCCAATTGGATACCTTTTATTTATAATCATTGCGTGAAGGAGAAAAAACTTCAATTACTTCACTATCCTCTATTATTTCCGCACCATGTTTTTCCATTGAATTAAAAACATAACTATCTCCCATTTCGGCGAGAAAACTTCCATCTTCCAATAGAAATTTAATCTTTCCTTTTAAAATATATCCAATTTGATGAGCTTCGTGGTTATGAATAGGGATGCTCGCATTTTTGTCTAAATAAAACAAACAAAGCATAACATTCTCATTATAGATTAAGGTTTTTCTGTATATCCCTTCTAAAGCTTGTATTGGTTCGATATCATCTTTATTGGTTGGATTTTCTGGCATTTTAAATTTGACCTTTTTAGTAAATTAGGACACTCATTTGTTATTTAAATATAATCATACTATATGAATAAAAAAATTTTATAAATAATCCCTACATCAACGACATTTTTAAGATAAGAACAGAAGAACGAAAATAAAAGAGAAAAGTCTCTATAAAAAGATGAGGAAATCACAGATAACCCATAAAAACTCAATTAATTCGTTAATATAATAGTTTAAATTGTAAAAAAAACAAGTTTTTATATCAATGAGTATCATATTTTAATAACATTAATTGCGCGATAAATTTAATAACCCTGTAAGCAGTTACGACAAATTCTAGTTGAGATTAAGGGGATAATAACAAGAAGAATAATAAAAATTTATTGAGGTATCTAAGTAAAATGGTTATAAACCAAGATTGTTATGAGGATGAAGAAAAGCACGATTTTATGAAAAATCTTCTCCCAAGGGTTTTTAGATCTGAAGGAGATTGGGTAAAATTTGATCCTTCAAAAATATATCAGAGCATCATCAAAGAAACAGGTTTAGATAACACTTCTGCCGAAAAGATAACGGAAATAGTCGTCCGACGGATTATCTCTTCAGGAATTAAGTTTTTGTCTGGCCCCCATATTCGAGAAATTGTCTGTTCTGTGCTTTCTGAGCAGCATTTCGAAGAAGAGCGGAAACTGTATACACGGATCGGAATGCCACTGATGGATTATGAAGAAATATTGAATTTTGGAGTAAATGAAAATGCGAATCAAGATATGAATCCCGAAAGTATTCATCATTGGGCCGCAAATCGTATCTCCGAGGAATATGCGTTACTACGGATCCTCAATTCTGAAGAAGCTCACGCTCATCTGTATGGAGATATTCACATCCATATGCTTCGTTATTTTGACCTTCGTCCATTCTGTCAGGCGTGGGATGCCCGTATGATCTTGGAACATGGGCTCCCGCCCGTAAGTAATTGGCCTCATTGTAGTCGATCTGGACCAGCGGGAAGTCTTAGAGTTGCTGTTACACATTTAGCTAAATGGTTAGGAATTATTCAAGGTGAGTTCAGTTTGCCATATGATGAAACTGTTTTAATTGAAGAGAATAATATTTTAAGTTGGCGAAAAATAGGAGATGTAGTTGAGGAAAATTTAGATGATTTAAAAACCATTTATACTTTTGCTTTTAATCCTAAAACGCTTAAAATGGAAAAGCAGAGGATAACCAATGTATTTAAACACAATTGCAACGAATCTTTTTTAAAAATCAATCTTGAATACGGGCGAGAAATTACAGTCACTAGACATCATAGTTTATTTACTCTTAATGATGGAAGGATTATACCAGTTAAAGGGAAGGAACTTAAAGTTGGTGATTATGTTGTAGTTCCTAGAAAAATTAATTATAAAAAAGAGATCAAATCATTGAATATATTAAAAATAATCTTAGAATCTTCAGAGAAGTATCCTAACTGGTATGTTAGATCAGTTATCAAAAATCTTTCCCAAGAAGAAATTAAGAAATTGAGAAAAATTGATAAATGGGCTAACCAACATATTTTTAATGATTCAATACCTTTAGAAATATTTAAAAAATTAAACATCAGTGAAAGTAAATGGAAAAATTTGAAAATTGGGATGGCAAGAAGCCCTTATGAGCTTCCAGCAGTTATTGAATTAAGCAAGGAATTGTTATTTATTCTGGGCGTTTACGTGGCAGAAGGTTCAGCATGTTATAAACATTTTAATATTACTTTAGATAAACATGAAAAAAGTTTAATTAAGGAAGTAAAAGAGAAGTTTTATTCAACATTTAAAGTGTATTTAAAAGATAGAAATCCTCATAGTACAGTTAATCAATTATCATTAGAAAGTGAAGTATATAGAATTCTTTTTGAAGATTTATTCAAAATTGGACATAAAGCATCTAACAAAAAAGCACCATTTTTTATTTTTGGATTGAATGAGAAATATATTAAAAGCTTTTTAAGAGGATTTTTTCTTCGTGATGGACATTGTAGAAATTCTAATCCCAAAAAAAAGCGAATTAGAAATGAAATATTTGGATCTACAATTAGTAATCAATTAATAAAAGATTTAAATTTCCTCCTTTTGAGATTGGGAATTGTTCCCTCAATAAGTTATGGTAAGAATATAAATAGGATTTCAATTTATGGCCAGCATAATTTAAGCTTATTCTTAGATAATTTCAAAGATAGTGATTTAAAATGGAACTATGAAGACACGAGTTGCGAAAAATCTCCAATACCTTTACTATTACCTATAAATCATTTGGGACTACGTTCAAGGTATGGGAATTCTTCTAATTTGAATTATATTGAACGGGCAATATTAAATCAAAAGGAACGAATCGGCAGAAACAATCTTTATTCGATATTGGCTAAATTAGAAGATAGTCCTTATAAAAAGAGATTAGAGAAGTTTATTAATAGCGATCTATGTGTTTTACGTATAAATACTATTAAAAAGTTACCAAAAGAAGAATTTGCTTTTGATTTTGAAGTTTCTCCGAATGGAGAGTTTATTGAAAATTTTATTGCTGGTAAGGGGCTAATTATTGCTCATAATTCAGGGGGTCAAGGTTATGATTATATTACGACATTTTTAGCACCATTTGCTAAAGGATTAAGCGAGAGAGAAATTGAACAAAGTATGCAATGCTTAATTTTCGAGACGAATCAAATATTTGCAGCAAGAGGAGGCCAAGTACCATTTACTTCGATCTCCTGTACACCTACGGTTCCAAAAGGATTAACTGATATTCCAGCTATTGGTCCGAAAGGAAAGATCGTTGGTTCATATGGAGATTATAAAGATGAATGTTTAAGATTGTTCGACGCGCTCACAGATGTCTATATTGAAGGGGATCATAATGGAAAGCTGTTCGGCTTTCCAAAACACGAAGTTAAAATGAAAAAGGAATGGTTAAAAGAATTTGAACCTTCCTATTTGAAAGTAATGAAGGAAGCGGTTGAAATGGGTACACCCTATTTTTTAAATATGTGTCCAGATTGGATGCCAGATGAGATCCATAGCCAATGTTGCCGAAAATTCTTGAGAGGGGATGAAATAGTTAGTAAATGCATCTTAGATCCAGAAAAGCGAAAGAAGGGAAGTATTTGGGAGGATTATGTAACGATTGGTTCCCTTCAGAGCGTAAGTTTAAATCTTCCGCGGTATGCATATATGGCAGATAATGAGGATCAATATTTTGAGATTTTAGATGAAAAGTTGGAACTTTGTTCTAGAATCCTCATCAAGAAATGGTATCTTATGGAAAAGAGGCTTCAAACAAGGCATCTTCCCTTGTGTAGCGGTACTATAGATGGAAAGTCGATCTTTAGGATCGAAGATCAGAACCTCTCTATCGGTTTTACTGGATTAAATGAAGCAGTACAAAGTCTTACTAATATGGAATTACACGAAGATGAGAATGCATTTGAGCTAGGAAAAAGAATTCTTAATTATATGGTTGCTAAATGCAATACGATGTCAGAGAGAAGTGGTTTTTCATATTCATTATGGGAACAGCCAGCAGAATCCAGTTCTGGAAGGTTTGCTAAATTAGATTTAAAGCATTTCCCGAAGAAAGCCATCCCTCAATCTTCTGGAGAGTCTGCATATTACACTAATTCCAGCCATTTCAGGTACGATGCGGAGATGCCTTTGTATGAACGTATACATAAACAAGGTGATTATCATCCAATTGTAGGCGGAGGAGTCATTTCTCATATCTGGTTGGGAGAACAGAAACCAGATATAAACGGATTATGGGAACTTACTAAAAATATTTGTTTAAATACAAATACAGCGTATTTTGCTTATACCACTGACTTTACCTATTGCCCGCAGTGCCAAAAAATGTTCAGAGGAGGGCAATGGACGTGCCCAAAATGTCACTCAGAGGATGTAAAGGTTTATTCAAGGATAACAGGATATTATAGTGAAGTGAATAGATATAATGACGGAAAACGCGCAGAATGGGAAAGTCGGAAAAGGGAAAATGTAATATAAGGATTTTTTTCTCATAATCCTTCTCTTACAATAGATTATATAGAATGTTTCTCTTATTTTAAGATATGAAGGATAAATATTCCTTGGAGGATTTGCAAAAACAAACTGATATGTGGATAAAAAGTCATGGAGGGTATTGGCCGCCATTATTTATGTTGGCGGCCGTATTAGAAGAATTAGGAGAACTTTCAAGAGAGATAAATTATGTAGAGGGATACAAACCCAAAAAAGAACACTATCCAGACCATTCCATTGGGGAAGAATTAGCGGATACTGTTTTTGCTTTAATATGCATTGCAAATCATTATCAAATTAATCTTCAAGAGGAATTTAGGAAAGTGCTAAAGAAATATTCCAATAGAGATGCCAATAGATTTACTTGAGCAATCCTCCGAAAAACTCAAAAAGATATCCATCCCTTTTTGAGATATGGTGAAATAGTTACAATAAATTGATATAAAATGTGTTTTTTGATCATTTTATTTAGGATTTCGCTAAACAAAATGATATTAAGTATCATTAATTTTTAATTTCAGAAATGTTAGATGAAGGACTGAATAAACAAGAAATTAGGAGGATCTTAGAGGAAAAATTATCTCCAGATTATAGTTATGATTCTGGATTTATCCTCGGCTCAATGTGTACTGATGCACATAAATTTGCAAAATCAATCTATTGCAAATATGTGAGTAAAAATTTAGGGGATCCAGGTCTTTTTCCCGGTACTCAAAAATTAGAAGATGAGGTGGTTGCGGAAATTGGGGAATTATTTAATGGGATAGATATTCTTGGGTCATTTACCACGGGTGGGTCCGAAGCCAATTTAATCGCAATGAGAATTGCAAAGAAATTACGACCAGATATTAAAGATCCGGAGGTGGTTCTTCCTGTTTCTGCTCATATGTCTTTTGATAAGGCAGCTGATTTATTAGATATTAAACTTAGAAAAGCAAAACTAAATGATGACTTTGAACTCGATTTGAATCATTTCGAATCACTTCTCAATGAAAACACCTGCGGAGTGGTGGGAGTGGCTGGGACAACCTCTCTTGGATTAGTTGATCCAATAGAAGAGATCGGAAAACTTATCAAGGGTAAAGATATTTTTTTTCACGTAGATGCTGCGTTCGGAGGGTTTGTCCTTCCTTTTTTGGATAAGTTAGGAAAGCAAGTCCGAAAATGGGATTTTTCAGTAGAGGAGGTCGACTCAATTACCGCGGATCCCCATAAAATGGGGATGGGAATCATTCCTTCTGGAGGATATTTTCTTAGAAACGAAGCAATTATTCAAAAAACAGGATTCGAAATTCCTTACTTAGCGGGTGGTAATTTTAAACATCTTCATATCGTCGGTACGCGTCCTGGTGGAACCGTGATCGCCTTTTGGGCACTTATGCAATATCTCGGTAATCAAGGATTTAGCAAAGTCGTGAAAAAATGCATGAAAAATACCGAGTTTTTAGCCGCAAACGTTCGGAATATAGACGGAGTGAAGCTGGCGGCAGAACCTACGATGAATGTTGTGGGAATCACCACAGAAAATGGACAAAGCATCTGCGAATTAGATGAAGAGTTAAGAAAATCCGAATGGATGCTAGGCAAATTTACAGAATTTAATTTGGTAAGGGTAGTAGTCATGCCTCATGTGACAGAAGCTCACATATCACGTTTTATTAAGGACTTAAAAAAAGTCTGTAAAAAGCTTAAACTTGTTTGATGTGGTCTTTTCTATTCTACTAACTCATCCCATGATTTAATATCGATGGTTTTTACATCCCTTCCAATAAGTTTCGAAATGCGGTCTATTTTTTCTAAGGTAAGTTGGTCTGCAATATCATTTTGTTCATAAATAAAATAGAGATCCTTATCACTCCATGTTTCTTCCGACAATTCTTCTTTTAATCGCTCGCATTTCTTTTGTATGCCAGCTAAAGCATGATCTGGAATATTGGGATTTACTTTTTGATAATCTTCCAAGAAGAAGGGTCCTCCCGATACTATAATATTGCGTGGGTCCGCCCCTAAATCCTTCAATACTTTTTTTGCAGAGTTTGATGAGAGTAAAAAACGATCATCTTTAGCTAAAGCATTTAGAATTCGCTGTCGGCTTTTTTCCAGAAATTTTTCCCCCTTCAAGGGTTCTTCGGGTAAATACCTAGAAAAGATAGGATTGAGCCTATTATGGAGTTTTTGTAATGAAGAAATATATTTATCTTTCATAAGATCGTTAATTTCATAATGCGGCGTAATCTGCCTTATGATCATCTTAATATCTACTATATACTCTATAGCTTCTAAGAGAGAAGTCACATGTTCTTTTTTAATCTTCATATAAGGGAGCCATCCATTTTTGGGTAGTATACATAATGAAGATAATTTTATTAATCTCGATGTTTTCTTGATGAATGAAGACTTGGTTGGATATTATATCTCATAAAAATATTTATACGGTAAAAAACCATTTAATATTTATAATTATTGATTAATTCGATAGAGAATGGGCAAAAAAAATAAATCGAAACTTGGGATCAAGACAAGTCGTTATTTCACTAAAAAGTGTTCAAGTTGCGGATATGAATATCCTAATTGGTTTGTTAGTTGCCCGAAGTGTGGAGCATCATGGGATGAGGCTGTAGGGACAGATGAATCTTCTATCAAGAAAAATGTGAAGATTGTTGCTAAAATGACCGAAGAGGATTTTGATAAACCCATCAAGCACGTCAATCTCGTCTTTAGTGGGGATCAAGGACAATCATGGTACAAAATGAGAATGGAGTTTAAGTCTGATTATTATGTCGCAGAAATCATGGAAGTTCCCGAAGGAGCACGAATTATCTACTATATTGAGGTAGAATTAATTGATAATGAAAAGATTATTGAAAATAATGAAGGAAGATATTTTATTTATCAAGTAGGAAGCGTGGATAGGGAAAAAGCAGAACCGCCATCAAAGGAACAGAAAATCCCGTCTTCAGAGCCTGCTCAAGAAAGTATAACATCCACACCTTCCTCACCGAAAGAATATTTCCAACCTGACACTTCTGGGAGTCTTGAACACGATCAAACGCCCCCCGTAGATTTTAGCAAAGGGGCAACTGAGTATTTAGAAAATTCTCAAAACACATCCCAAAAAAGTCCGAGTTTCACTATTTTCGGAGAACCTCAGACGGAAAAAGAAACCGATCTTAAGGTATGCCCTGATTGTAATTCACAGATCAAGTCGCTCTGGTCTGTATGCCCAATTTGCGGTCATAAATTTTAGATTTCTACATCTTTGCATTTCTTCTCTAAAATTCTTTTTAGATCTAATTTTCCAGGATTATTTAACATTTAGAAAATAAGGAAAGGGATATACCCCAATAATTCGATGAGAATTATAAAAGTTAAAAAAACAGAGATCCTATAGTTTAGAACCACATTTATTACAAAAGGCGTATTCTGAGGATAACCGTGCCCCACAGCTCGGACAAGTAACCATCGTCGGTGCAGTTGGAGATTGTTGTTGATTTTGTGATTCTGTTGCGGGGATTTCTACAAAATCGTTTGTTTCCTCTTCGATAGTTTCTGCATTCGGGATTATTCGTAAGTTAGACCGTTCCTCTTTTTGTTTTTGTGATTGGGAATCTTCCCCCGGTGCGGAGAATGGTACGAAAGCAGCTTGTCTTCCTCCAGCTCCTTGGCCTGCCGCCCTGCCCGAAAGTGTATCGAATAACGAGGGTGCTCTCGGTTCTTGTTCTTCAGGCTCTTCCTCGGGTATGGCTTCTTTTTCTTTTTTCTTCTTGCGTGAGAAAAGCCCAAATCCTTTCTTTGATTCAGGTTCTGGTTCTGGCTCTGGCATATAACTAAATAATGATTCTGTGCCTTTTGGTTGGTGCTCTTGTTGAGGCGGTTGCGGCACTGATTGAGTTGGTTGAACAGGTTCTTGCGGCGCTGAAAACTCCTCGGGAGGTTCAGTAGGTTGCGGTGCACCAGAAGAAAAGGGAACACTTTTAGGCTTATATGATTCTGTGGCTGATGATGTTGGCATCTCAGGTAGATCGGACATTTCCTCGGCTTGTTGCTGCAAGTTTTGATCTTCTGCCATTATTTGATCGGGTGTTTTAAATTCAAAATCACCACTTGGCTGGGCTGGTTGTGGAGCTTCTGGCTCTGGCACTGGAATATCGGGTCCAGCTTCTTGCATCTCTGGCTCAAAAAATACCGGTTCCGATGGTTGCGACCGCTCTGGTTGTTGTGATTGGGATTTGGGTTCTGATTCTGATTGGTATTGTGGTTGAGCGGCCTCTGATTGGGAATATTGTTCTTGAGCGGGCTGATATTGTGGTTCGGATACGGGTTCGACTTCGGGAAGCGGTTCTGGCTCTGGAGGTTCTGCGTATTCTGGTGTCGGTTCTGGAACAAATTCTGGCTCTGGCTCGGGGGATGTTGCTTCTTCTGGTTGGACGGGCTCTTGATACTGGGTTTGGTCTGCCTCTTCTGGGGGAATTAATGTATCTTCTTGCGGAGTGACGGGAATCTGTCCAGGAGGGTAGATCGCATCCCCAACCAATTTATCTGGAACACCTTTTCCAGGAATCATAAGGCTAGCTAAAACACTAAAGCAATCACCTACATTATCTCCCGTCTTTGCTGATGTTTCCATATAATACAAATTAAAATCTCTTGTAAAATCATTCACCTCCTCCAATGAAATAGCTCTCTGGTCAATTAAATCATTTTTGTTTCCTACCAAGAGCAAGGGAATTTCGGTCTGTACATTTGCTCGAACCTCCTCAATCCATTGCGGTAGATGCTCAAAACTAGAGATTGAGGTTAAATCAAATATGAGGAGCGCGCCTAATGCACCCCGATAATACATTGGTCGAATTGAACTAAAACGCTCTTGACCTCCCGTATCCCAGATTTGAAGCTTTGCTCTAATTGGGCCCTCAACAGAGTCTAAAGATATAGTTTTGACGTGGAAGTTTGTGCGTAAGGCAGTATCTCTCCCTTACTCTACTCCTATCGTCATCTTATAATCCTCTGTAAAGAAACCCTTGCTAAATCGCAGCGTTAGCGCGGTCTTTCCTACTCCGCCGTCTCCAACAACGATACATTTGAATAAATAGTCATAATCTTCTCCCATTAGCAATCAACCTTTCTGTTTAATTTTTTTTGAATAAATTTTATTTTTCGAAAATATCTCTTCGTAATCATTTTATGTATAATATAACATTATTAAGATTTATAATTTTATTCAGATAAATACTGGTCTAGTTTCTTTATGTCATTCAAGAAAAAAAGAAAATAGAACGAAAATAGCATCTACCAAAAGTATGAGAATCCTTGTATTAAAAATTTGCGAAAGTGAAATAACCACTCATACGTGAGGAATTCTTACATAATTTTATTTTCCATCCTACATTATGTCTCACGGATATAAAGCACTGTAAATATTCAAATCAAATAGGTTATGGAAAGTGATCAGAAAACGAGAAGATGAGCCTTATTTGCAGATCGCCTTGGATGTAATCAATCTCCATCGCGCATTACAAATCGCTGAAGAGGCGGTTGAGGGCGGGGTGGAATGGATAGAGGCGGGGACTCCACTGATAAAATCCGAAGGGATGAATGCAATTCGAGCACTTCATAAAAAATTCCCGAAAAGCACTATCGTAGCAGATATGAAAACAGTTGACGGAGGTTCCATAGAGATTGAAATCGCTGCGAAATCTGGTGCTGATGTGGTATTAATGTTGGGGGGGAGCGATGATGCGTCAGTGACAGAAGCAATAGAAGCAGCTCGAAAATATGGTGTACAGTTGGGCTGCGATACCATAGATATCCCCCCAGAGCGGTTAATAGAACGGGCCTTAGAATTAGAGGAGATGGGGGCGGATATGATAGTATCTCATGTTGGAATTGATCAACAGACAATTTACGGGGGAGAAAAAACCCTTGAGGTGGCACGCAAGTTGAAGAAAAAGCTTAAACCAACCACATGGTTAGCAATTGCGGGAGGGATCAACAGCGAGACGGCTGCCAAAGCAAAAGAACTCGGGGTAGATGTTATCATCGTAGGTGGTGCCTTGTATAAATCGGAACAACCTAAGGAAACGGCCCAAAAGATTAAGCAAGCGATCATCTCTGCCCAACCCGTTAATACTGATCTCTATAAAAAATACGATGAAGCCCACATTCGCGATGCGTTGATGAAGGTTTCATGTCCAAACATTTCTGATGCAATGCATCGTTCGGGCGAAATGCAAGGTCTAAAACCCGTATGGATAGGGACGGAGGATCACCCACTGAAGTTTGCTGGACCCGCAGTGACTGTACGTGCATATAACGGAGACTGGAGCAAACCAGTAGAGGCAATAGAAGAAGCAAATAAAGGAGATGTGATTGTGATAGATGCATGTGAGGGAAAAGATGCAGTCTGGGGTGAGTTAGCGTCTTGGAGTAGTAAAGTCAAAGGAATTGCGGGCGTGGTTATAGATGGTGCCGCTAGGGATATTGACGACATTCGAAAGATGAAATTTCCATTGTTTGCAAGACATTTCACGCCCACAGCGGGAGAACCCAGAGGGTTAGGAGAGATTAATGTGAGTATTGAATGCGCAGGGATGCAGGTAGATCCCGGAGACTGGATCGTGGGAGATGATTCTGGAGTGGTGGTTATTCCGAAAGCTAGAGCACAAGAGATGGCGAATAGGGCGATCGATGTTTTAGAAAAAGAAAATAGGTTTCGCGAAGAGATAAAACGGGGCTCTACTCTTTCAGAAGTAATGTATCTGAAGAAGTGGGAAAAGCAAAAATAAGTGAATTCAACTATCTTTTTCAATAGTAATAATTTTTCAATTCTGATATCAGTGAGAAGTAAAGGATTGAAGCCAGAGGAGGGATTCGAACCCCCGTCATCAACTTTCTGCGAGAGCAGTTCTGCAGGCTGACGCTCAGCCGCTAAGCGACTCTGGCTTATTTGCTACGCACATGATGATACAAGGTCTTAATTAGTAAAACGAAATATAAAATTTTAATTTTGTGATTTTTTTATTGCCCCGTGAGTTTTGTTCAATTTAAAGCGTGTTCACTCCACTTGAAATTCCGGTAAAAAAGATTTTTTAACTAAAGCATCATATACTATTTCTAACACATAACACAAACAGAGATATGATGAAAAATGGATCCTGGAAAAATTGACTTTTACAATCTTGGATTTAATTTTATAGAGACTAAAGAGATGTATGTAGCGGATTATAAGAACGGTTCTTGGAGCAAAGGAAAGATGGAGCCTTTTGGTCCGTTTGAAATCTCTCCCGGTGCGGGAGTATTAAATTACGGTCAAGGTATTTTTGAAGGGATGAAAGCGTTAGAAGCGAAAAATGGAGATTTAGTACTATTTAGACCAGTAGAAAATGCGAAGAGATTTAATGAAAGTGCAAAGCGTATGCTTATGCCGACCTATGATGAGGATGAGTTCCTAAACGCAGTTAAAAACGTGGTAAAAACAAATAAAGAATATATTCCTCCGTATGATAGCGGTGGTGCGTTATATATTCGCCCCGTCATGGTAGCAAATGGACCCGTGTTAGGAGTTGCGCCCGCTGACGAGTATAAATTAATAATTTTTACTGTTCCTGTAGGTCCCTATTTTCCCGAGGGATTCAATGCGATTGACTTAGAGATCTCCAGAGAGTATACGAGAGCAGCCCCAGGTGGCTCGGGATTTGCTAAGACATGTTGTAATTATGCCCCAACTATGAAACCCGCCAAAGAGACTAAAGCAAAGGGATATGCGCAGATAATCTATTTGGACGCATCAGAGTTGGAATATATTGACGAAGTAGGTACGGCCAACTTTTTTGCGGTAATTGAAGGCAAATTAGCCACACCTCAATTAAAGGGAACAATTTTGCCGGGAATTACCAGAAAATCTGTGCTAAAAATAGCTGAAGAAAAGCTTGGGATGGAAACTGAAGAGCGAGACATCTCTTACAAAGAATTATTTAACAAAAGTTGTTCCGAAGCATTTTGTACTGGCACTGCCGCAGTAATTACTCCTATCGGTTCTGTTACGCTAAATGAAGAGAAACGTGTTTTTAATGACGGGGAGCCTGGAGAGATAACCGTAAAACTCTATGATCTATTAACCGGCATCCAGAGAAAAGAAATTGAAGATGAATTTGGATGGGTCGTTGATGTTTAATTAATTTATTTTTTTATGTTTTATTAGATTCTCTATCTTAAAGATATGTGAGGCCGGGTTTTCGATAATTTATAGTAATTTGTGTTGAATTAAGATGATTTAGAGTCAAGTTCATCAAATTTGTCTTGTAGCTTCCTTCCCATCAGTTTAAATAGTTGTAAGAATTGAATCACATCTGATACGGATGTATTTGGGTCTTTATTTTCTTCTTGATCTTGAATCCGTGTAAATTTTTTATTTTTATCCATTTTACTTATATAAATATGAATTGTCCAAAATAAGTTGGAATTGTATTTAATAAATGCTTGATTTAAAAATAATTATTATCGGTGATACACATCTCCGTTCAATGGATAAATTTCCCGACAAGATAATGAAAGAGATCAATAATTCTGACTGGTTGATTCATACCGGAGATTTCATTTCGGAAAGTGTCCTTGAAACGTTTATATGCATAAAACAGGATAACTTTATCGGGGTATATGGAAACGCGGACCCATTAAGCATAAGAAAGAAATTGACTCACAAAAGAAAGTTTTCGATTAACAATATCAGATTTGGTTTAGTACATCCGGCTGCCGGAGGGCGTGATCAGAAAGCAGAAAAGTGCGCCTATAGAAGTTTTGAAAAAAGCGAGATAGAAATCCTAATTTTCGGTCATACTCATTCAGCGAAGATAGAAAAGCGAGGAAGGCTCTTGATATTGAATCCTGGAAAAGGATACCTCGAAAAATCATATTATGGGCCCTCCGCATCATATATAGTGTTAGTTATATCTAAAGAAGGGGGAATAAATCCAACAATAAAATATGTTGAATAAAAATAGAGAAAAGAAAAGGGTAAATCTCCACTCATAGGAAGGAACGTACCTCATGCTTCTTCAATCTTAATTGAGGGCCATTTAATTCTTTCCTCCTTACATTTAGGACATTTAGAAGGAATTTTTAAAGTCAATCCTTTTTGATTAAATGGATAGCCGCAAGCTTTACAAGAAGCGGGGCGGACTAAGATTTGGAGCCCTTGATGTTTAAAAGTTTTGGCAATATGTTTAATATCATTGATCAAGCGTTTTTTCCTTGGATATTCCAGTTCCCTCAAGATCTTTTTTAAATTATTAATTTCTCCCATATTTTCCAAAACTTCCATTAGTTTCTCCCTCCGTGTCTTCCATTTTTTATCTCGACCCAAACCTAATCCAAATCTCCTTCTAAATCTATAATATATTGTTTAATCTTTTTGGGTAATTCTGATGTAGTATTCTGGTTATAATTATAACATACTACTTTAGCCTCTCCTATTGCCGCGAGATCGTCAGCTTGCTCGCTTTTTAGCGCATATTTCATCAAAAATCGATCATCTTTCATTTCGGTTACCTTGGCTCCAACAAAAATGGTATCGGGAAATGTTATAGGTTTTAGATATTTACAGTTTGTGGATGCTAGGATAGGTCCAATGCCCGTTTCATCCATATAATCTAAAAAACCAATTTTTTGAAAATATGCTATCCTCGCACTCTCAAAGAACCGAAAGTACATTACATTATTTAGGTGTTGGAATGAATCCATTTGTCCCCAGAGTATAGGGATTTCAATGATAACTGGGAATTCATTAACCAAGGCATCCATATTAAATCATCTTTAGAATTATGTTAGAAGAAAATTCGTTGTGTAATTTATAATCATCGATTATAGAATTTTGATTCTATTATTCATCTATGGTGATTTATTCTTTTCTTCGAGATTATTAATATTTTGATATTAAATTAAAAAACGATGAGCACCTAGTATTATAAATAAGAAATAAACTTCTATAGAGCAAAAAAACCAAATATAGTTAGTATTACTATTGACTATACAAAAAATTGTCAAATTTAGGAAGATCTGTGATGTTTTAGAGATAGAAACGAAGGGATCAGATGATTTTGAGAGGAGATTGATCATTCAGAAAATATTTTATTTTCTTCAAAAACTTGGTCTTGATTTGGATATCAAATATAATTTTTACAAATATGGGCCCTATTCTCCTGATTTGACGGATATGTATTATTCGGTTTTAAATTTAAATCGGCAAAAATTAGATTATTTTCCCGATATCGATTTTTCCCCAAAGGAAAATGAAATTCTCAGTAAGGTAAAGAAAATTTTTCAACTATGGGGAAAGAATATTAAGGAATTAGAATTTTACGCCAGTGTATTGTATATCTATAAAGATATGTATATAAAGGACCAAAATAAGCGAAAACTAATTCAAGTCGTAAGAAAGTTTAAACCCGATCTCTTCAGAGCATTTGATATTGAGAAAACGCTGAGAGATTTAAAATCTCAAGGTCTATTAGAATAGAGTTACTTTTTTTATTAAGAAGATGGTACGAAAAATAAATGATCCATTATTTGGATTGATAGAATTTAATAAAGTAGAATCTTATATCATAGATACCCCAATATTTCAGAGACTACGTAGAATAAAACAATTGGCATTGGCTAATTATGTATATCCGACAGCTACGCACGATAGATTCACACATTCTTTAGGGGTGTTTCATCTAACAAAAGAGATTGCATTCGAATTAAACAGAAAGAGCGAGGGGCTTCTTGACGAATTTAGTGTTAAGAATTTAAAAATGGCTGCTCTATTACATGATATAGGACATTTTCCATTTTCACATGCTCTTGAATTCTATGGTAAACAAGATGATTTTCCTTTAGAGGGTTTTCCTTCATTTTTAACACTTCCACATGAAGAATTTGGAATATATTTAATAAAGAATTCCTATATTAAAGATATCCTAGCAGATCATAGCTATGATCTAAATCTGATTTGCAATCTAATCGAAGGAAAAGATATTGAAAATTTAATTCTCAATAGAATTATAAATTGGGAATTAGATTCAGATAGATTGGATTATATATTACGAGATTCTTTTTTCACGGGAGTGGGATTTGGAAACATAAATTATCATTACCTCCTTAGTAGTTTTAAGCCTTATCAAAATAAAAGAATTGTTTTAGATAGCAAAGCCATAAGAGATATCGAACAATTTATAATTTCTCGTTTTTCCTTGCATGATAGAGTTTACACTCATAAGACTAGCTCATATTTTACTTATATGTTAATGGTTGCTGGGCATGATTTAATAAGTAAATCGGAATTTCCTTCATTTCAAAACCACAAAGAATTAAATGAGATATTATCTACAGAACAAGACTCTATGAAGTTTGTGGAATTTTCAGATTTTTGTATACTTAGCAAATTCTTTCAAGAATATCGCGAGCTTAGAAATTCAATGCTAGATTCAGAAGCGAAATATCTAAAAAAAATACTGGAAGCGGTGCTATTTCGAAAGAAGTCTTTCAAAATCAAAAATTATTCCATTTTTACCTCAAAATCTGAGTCAGAAACGGATATTATAAAATTTCGAATACACTCGCATCTAAAAAAACTAAAAGAAGCGTTTCCGAATGAGCTTTTCATCCATACTCCAAAGAATGCTTTTACAAAATATATGACAACTAAAATCCCTCCATCTGATCTGTCTAAAGATGTTGAAATGAAATTTAAGGAAGAGGAAGAACAAACTATTTGGATACAGGAAAAAAATAATCCCCCTGAAATTTTTTATAGAAGTAATGAGACCTTTTTACAAAAAATTCATGGTTTTGGAATAACAAAAGTTTTGATCTATCTTGATAAACAAAATTCTTTGCTTATCGATTCATATCAATCAATTGAACCAGAAATAAAGAATATTATAAATTCAGAATAGCTTACAAAAAAACATAATATTTCATGATAAGAAGTGTAATTTTTTATTTTTCTCAAGTTGTTACGGGAAATACTAAATTAATTGCGGAAAAAATAGCAGAAGGCTTAAGCAAGGGAGAAAATAGATGCGATTTGATTAGATTAAGGAAATACAAAAAAGATATCGATTTGATAGAGAAATTTAATTTTAATAAATATGATTTAATAGGAATTGGTGTCCCAGTATATTATTTTCATCCTCCCTATCATATTTTATTTGAACTTCAACATTTTCCAAGATTAAAAAATAAACCAGGGTTTTTATTTTGTACAAGTGGAGGAAATCCGGGGAGTACGCTCAATCAAATGAAAGAGGTTCTTAATAAAAAGGAAATGAAGATTATAGATGGACGGGACAAGTGGATTGGATGGGATATACATCAAATGTATGCAAATCAATCAAATTCAAATGGTCATTATGGATGGTTAAAATCCTCTTTTGGACATCCTAATGAGAATGAATTAAATCTAGCGAGAACATTTGGACAATCGTTATTAAAAAGATGTTTAGATCAAGATCTTGAAGAAAAGACGGATTTCTGGAAGAAAGATAATGAAACCGCGAAAATATGGTCATGGGAAGGTATTCAAGAGTGGTTTCCCGAGTTTACATTAAATGAGGAAAAATGTGACAAGTGCGGTCTATGCGCCCAGGTTTGCCCTTGGGATGCTATTATCTTAGATCCTTACCCTAAATGGATAAAAGATTGTGATAGATGTTATATTTGCGATTTAAAATGTCCAAAAAACGCGATTGATTGCGATTTCACTTCACAGATCGAATATCTTGAAAATCTTATGGAAAAATCAAAATAAATAATAGCTAAAATCAGGGATACGCTTAATTTAAAAAAATAAAAAAAATTATTTTTTCGTTGCCTCATAATCCACGATGAAAAAAGGGAAAATAGAGTTTAGTAAAGCTATAGCGCTTTCATAAACTTTAAGATTTTCTTCTTTTTTCTTCAGCTCATTGGCAAAGGTCTGTTCAAAAGTGATTACGTATCGTTTTAATCCTTGATCCAAAAAATATGATACGTTATCCGTTATAATTACCGCAAGAATATTTTCACCAGGTTCTAAGAGTATGTTAATCCCTCTACTGTTAATATTCCGAACGCTAGCCTCTTTCTTGAAGACCTCTTTAAAAACACTATTAATTGCAGAGATCATACCGGATAATAGGATGTCTTGAATCTCTACTTGTTTCCTTGTTTTGAAATGGACCGAATGGATGGGACTTCCATCCTTTCTTAGTACCATCAAAAGATAATTATCATTGGGTAATCGATAAATATAATCTATATTTGTTAGATAAGTGATAACAAATAAAATGACACCAATAGAAGGAAAAATATTCGCTATCTCTGAAATCTCAGTTAAAATATCTGGGGCGGTAGCGGGACTTCCAAAGACACCCAAAATAAAATAAATATCATTTAGCATTGATATTATAAATCCAAATCCCACTAAAATTAAAGCTGCGCTTAAAATGATTGGTCTAATCTCTTTTGTATACAGATATGTTTTAATGAAGATAGGAACCCCCAAACCTAAATATACAAATAAAGCAGGAGTCCAATACCCAATATCAGCGAGTACCCAGGCGATATCTGTATTAAATCCGTTTATCCCGTTATAAAACACTAACCATAAGCCTATTGTTTGCGTTAATAACAATGCTATCATGATTGAGAGACGGATTGAGTTAATCTTTTTCGAAATTAATCTTTCAAAGAAAATGTAAAAGAAAAAGAAATGAAAACCATATAGATTGAGATGAAGCGAGCGAGAAAAGAATTGTAAAGAAGTATTTCCCGAAAATACTACTTCTCCAAAGATTGCGGCTAATCCTGCTAAAAGCCCAAATACTAAACTAATTAGAAAAGACCACGCATATCTTTTTCGAATAACTGCCTGGATAAGAAATAAAATGACTAAAATTCCAAAGGCTATTGTTATTAAAAGAACTGTCCATTCTCCAATCGAGAATTCCAAATTGATACCCCAGACCGTGATTTGTTTTTTATTTTACTTATTTCAATATTATATAATAAATTTGATATGGGGAAACAGCTATATAACCTTTTGTATTTTAAGTCTTCTAATATGAATAGCTTAGAGTTTTTTCTTATTAGTTTTTATATGAAGATAAAAAATAAGGTTGTGATAATATAATGATGAAACATTTGAAATTTATCAATAATTGGGATTCTTTAGGATTTATTTTTGCAATGATTGCTCCTATTCAATATTTTATTGTTGGGTTAATATCGATGTGTTTTTATCCGGGAGGGACGTTGTATGATGCCACCAGCCCAGGATTTTATATATGGGGGAATTATTTCAGCGATCTTGGGCGGACTATCGCACTTTCTGGGGAATCAAATCTCATCTCATTTATCATTTTTACTCCAGCTGCGCTCATATTTAGTGTGTCATTTATTCCCTTTATATTTCTGATGCCAAAATTTTTTGAGGTCGATGAAAATCAACACAAGATTGCCCTAGCAGGTTCTTTTGCGGGAATTTTTGCTGCTGGGTTTTTGATATTAACAATTCTTACTCCATGGGATATTTTCGGAAATATCCATATGCTATTTGCGACCTTATTTAATCTTTCGGGTTCAATTTTCGCATTCTTCTATTTTATTGCAGTAATGAAAAATAAGGAATTTCCAAACATTTATGGTTATGCATATCTATTTTTACTCATAGCTGCGGTAATTTATATAATTCTTACTTTTAGTACCTCTCTCTTGCCAGTATCGGATAAAGTAATAATCCAAGCAAGCTATCAAAAGTTATCGCAATATTCTTTCCTTTTCTGCTATTTCTTACAATCATATAAAGGTTATCGATTAAGTTTGGAAAAATGTGGATAGAAATGATTGAAAGAACTAAAATCAATGCTAAATTTTGGTGTTATGGTGATTTAAAGAGCATTTAACAAAAAATTAGTACTCTCTCTACCTTTTCAAGCAAGAGGGTAAAGAGATAAATATCAAAATTTAAATTAATAGTTGATTATTACAATGCAAATGGTAAGTTCCTATTCTAATTTCATGGTATTTAAGCTCAAAAATAACGGTGAAAGAATCCGAGTTGACATTGATGAGGAGGTGTTCAGGAAGAATAACGGTGAAGCTCTTTTACAACCAAATGAAGTAATTATTATCGTAAAAGAAGAGATTCGAAGGATATACATCTGGAAAGGCACAGAATCATCAGTCCGGAAAAAGTTTATCGCATCTCGAGTGGCTGCCAGCTTACAGACGGAATTAGTACAAGAAGCACATTTCCATCGATGTAAAATCGTATCAATCGATGAGGGAGACGAACTGACAGAGTTTATACACCATTTTGGTTTTGATAAGAAGGAAAAAAGTAAGCAAAAAGCACCAAACCCAGCTATCAATCAACAATATTTTTCATATGATACCGAAACACCCTCAAATCAGCATAAGATCGATTCAAAACCAATTATTCACTCCTCTCAAAAATCTTTTGGACAAGAGTCTCGGAGTAGGCATATATCCCCTAATAAGCGCCCCTTACACAGGAATAATAAGGAGACTTTAAGAAAAGTTTTAGATAGTCAACAGCCACCGGGATATAAAAGACGGCATATATTAATTGGAAATTCTGAATTATATGGTTCAGTAGAAAAAAAAGCTACAATTTTTGGAAAAGAATCGGTAGAAACCGACTGGGAACCAATAAAAACATTCTCAAAGGAAAGATTAGAATTAGATGGGTTTAAATTACGGATTTATATTAATAAAGAGTTAAACTGCGTGGAAGCGATTGAGATTTTTGAAAGTATTGAGGAGGATGTTTCCAAAAAATTAATGGATGAGCAAGCATTGCCCCAGAAATCCCTTATAGAAGAAGAGAGTCAGAAAGTTATTAAATTAACAGAATTATACCGCCTAGGTCCAAAAACAGAAAAGAAATTCAATGCTATCGGAATTGAATCAGCTAATGAATTACTCGGAAATGATCCTGATGAGCTGGCAAAGCAAATAGATGGTGCTTCAGCAACCACTATTTCCAATTGGATTAAAGAGGTAAAAGAACTTTTAGATTAATTTAGATAAAAATCTTGATTATTTGCCTAATTCAATAAGTTGCTTAATTATTTGCTGCAAAACTTTTAATCTTTGCAAAGAATTCTTTTGAGGGTGCAGCATTAAATAAAAACATATTTACAACCGTCTCCCTGAATAATTCATTTTGGTTCGCCAATTTCAACATATTAGAAAGATTTTCACCATCGTTCTCATAAAAGAATTCGACCATCGAGCGTTTCAGTTTAAAATTCTGAATGATTTTGTTTATATTCTGGTCTCGCCTATAACCCTTGAGAATTGATTTAGAGATGTATTCTTCCTCTAATGCTTTAACCGCAGTTTCAGCGGCTACTTTCCCAGATACGATGCTCGGATGGATGCCTTCTCCGCTGATAGGAGAGACAAACCCCGCCGTATCGCCAATTAGAATAATATTTTCTCCGTATAAACTATTTTTTTTGACGCCTTTTGCCGGAAGGGGATATGCTGCGGACCATAGAGTTTTATAATCCTGACCAGAAAGGATCTTCTTAATATGCGGATCTCGGATAAATTCTTCATAAATGTGGTTCAAATTAAACTTTAAATTCGCGTCTTCGAAGGTTCCGCAACCAATATTAAATTTCGTGTCGCTTATTGGAAAAATCCAACCATAACCCTTATATGGTCGGAAAAACACATGAATACATCGTTTATCTAAAGAGGTCTCTCCTTCCATGATCGCGCATTTTGCCAACCCTAATTCATGAATATCCCACCTCTCTCGTAAGCCCGATTTGACTGCTAATTTCGAACTCATCCCGTCCGCAATGATAATGATTTTTCCAATAAATTCCTCTGAGCCAGATGCATTTTTTGTCTTGATTCCTATATTTTTCCCTTGTTTCGTTATAAAATCATAGGATAGATGGTTATCGAACAAATGCGCTCCCGCGTCCACGGCTACATTCCGTATAGTAGTGTCTAATTCTAAGCGATCCATCACAATAGAGTCATCTCTCATACTCTCCCAAGAAAACTTTAATTCATCAAACTCAGCAGAATACATTCCAATGCTCTTGATTCTATGGGGATTGATTTTTCTAAGTTGGGGAAAATATTTAAAAATGCGAGAGCTTACCCCTCCCCCACATGGCTTCCTCCAAGTAGTATCCTTTTCAATCAGCGCTACATTATAACCCGCTTTTGCTAAGATTTCCGCACATTTTGAACCCGACGGGCCCGCTCCCGAAATGACAACATCGAACTTATGAGAATTTTGACTCATATTAGAATATACTTATGTTAGATACTTTTATATATAATCTTTTAGATTAGCGAAAATCTTATCTTATTGTTAATTGTGTCACTTCCATTAGCTTTCATAAAATAGGATCATATGTTATAGATTTCAAATATTCAGAACAGACGCCGGAAAAATGCTTTTATCTTTCTACAAACAGTGGCGGAGCGCTCTTCTTCTAATTTTTTCAAAGCATAGCTACAATAATGATTTTCATGAAGGCGATGGTCATCGCAATAATATCTTCCACAATATTCACATTGAAAGGGAATATGATCAATCTGCTTGCCGCAATATTCGCACTTCATCTTATAATGTCTAAATTATTATCTTCTAAAATAATTATAGGTTATGAATTACAATTCTAAAAGCAATTTATTCCTATTAGAATGGTAATAAAAAAATGAGAATAAAAGTCATTGGAACACACCCTACCCATAAGTAGCCTTCTTTGCATCTCTCTTTCTTCTTGCCTTTCAATCTTCAGCCTCATACACATCTTACCTATATGTTCTAAGCCTGAACCACAATGTCCCTTTTCGAACGCCATACACTCGTGCTATTGTGAATGGCAGGCTGAACGAGTCGCCCGAAAGCTTCCCGCGTACACCCCCATCACATCAAGCCCGTCTTTTACGGGTGCACTCGTCTCGCTTCCACGGTGCGTGTCACCACGCCCCGTTCTAGCCAGACAGCATAACAGCTTTGCATTTTATCTATGACGGACACATTGACGCATCCCATCGAAATGGTCGGCATCTGTGTCTCGGTCGATCTCTGATTTTCACAGGTTGATCTTATCGACCCGTCAGACAAAATGCCCGTCAATGCTCCTTGGCTTGTTTGAAATCGAGAATGGATGACTCTTTTCGGGGCCGGCTTCGTGCTTAGATGCTTTCAGCACTTATCCGTTAGCGCGTAGCTGCCCGGCAATGCCTTATCAGACAACCGGTACACCAGAGGCGCCCGCAAAATGTTCCTCTCGTACTGATTTTCCGTTACCCTCAGTCCTCCAACACACCTGGTAGATAGAAT